>JAEWNX010000413.1 GCA_023461135.1 Pseudomonadota bacterium | reverse complement strand
GATTCTGTCGTGATCGGCTTGTTCCGCGAGCTTCTGTTTGAGCGCATCATGCCCAACCTGAAACGCGTGGGCCTGCTCACCGATCGCATCCGGCCGAAATATGACGCGCTGGGCGCGCTGAGGTACGAAGATCTGGCTGGCGACGTCATGATCGATTGGGGACATTTAGAGCGGCCGCTGCCGACTAAAGATAATCTCGCCGCGGCAAGAGTCGCTGCGGGGTGAGGGGACTGCGGCAGCGCAGTCCACGGCCCCTGCCCCGCGCTGCCTCAGTCTTTCCACGCCAATAGCCACGTCGGAACTTACGCGCTTTGCGCGCCGTTCACGGGCATGACTAAGAAGGCCCGTGTGCCCAAGCGTGTTGCAGGCGTGAAAATCCCGAAACGCGTGCGGCGGACGCTGAAGCCGGCGGCCAAGTTTCTGAGCACCGATGCGGGCCGCACTGTTGCGGCGCAGGCGCTGCTTGCGGTGTTTGTCGCCTTCGCCGCGAGCGACGACATGCGCGGCGCATTAAGGGACGCGGCAAAACAGTCGCGCAAGAGCGGCGGCGGCTTTGCGGACTTGGCGCTCCATCTTGGGCGCGCCGCATTGTTGCCGGCTTTAGTGGCGCTTCACGCGAAGCTGCCCGGCGAGGTCCGCGCCGAGCAGCATGAGCGGCGCGGCCGCGAGGATCGCCAGCGCGCGCAATCTGTGCATTGACGTGCGCAAGGGGAACGCTCGGCGGTTTCGCTTCGTTCGTGTATCATACGGAGCTTTTGTTATGGCGAAGAAGCGTAAACGCGTGAAACGCGTCTTAGGCGTGAAGGTGTCGAAGCCGGTCGGGCGCTTTCTGGCCAGCCCCGGCGGTCAACTGGCGATCGCAGGTGCGGTTGTTGCAGCCGGTGTTGCTGCCTCGCGCAGTCCGCGCGTGCGCGCGGCCTTCCAGATTGCCGGGCATGAGTTGAAACGCGCCGGGACTTCTGCCGGCTTTGCAGTCGGCAGCGCCGCAAAGGCCGCGCTGGCGCCGGTGATCGGCGCGATGGGTGGCGTGTCCGACGAGGACGAGAAGCCGAAGAAAAAGAAGAAGCGCAAGAGCGATTCAAGCCCACGTCTGGAGCAGGACGACTATGAGGAAGCGCCACACTAGCCTGCGTTAGCCGCTTAAGCGCGAATCTACTCGAAAAGACTCGAAACGCTCTGTTCGTTGGCGATGCGCCAGATCGCGTCGCCCATCAACGCGGCGACCGAGACGTCGCGGATTTTCTTGGACTCCGACTTGCGCGCCTTCGGATCGATCGAGTTGGTGACCACCAGCTCTTTCAGCTTGGACTCTTCCACGCGCTTGACCGCGCCGTTGGAGAGCACGCCATGCGTGACGTAGGCGGAGACGGACACCGCCTTCTCTTTCAGCAGCGCTTCGGCGGCGTTGCAGAGCGTGCCTGCGCTATCGACGATGTCGTCGACGAGCACGCAGTGGCGGCCGGCTACATCGCCGATGATGTTCATGACCTCGCTCTCGCCGGCCTTCGGACGACGCTTGTCAACAATGGCGAGATCGGCGCCCAGCCGATTGGCCAGCGCGCGCGCCCGGATGACGCCGCCGACGTCCGGCGAGACAATCATCAGTTCCGACACGTTCTTATAGGTCTCGCGGATGTCGCGCTCGAGCACCGGCGTGGAGAAGAGGTTGTCGGTTGGGATGTCGAAGAAGCCTTGGATCTGGCCGGCGTGAAGTTCGAGCGTCAGCACGCGATTGGCGCCGGCCGTGGTGATGAGGTTGGCGACGAGCTTGGCCGAAATCGGCGTGCGGCCGCCCACTTTGCGGTCCTGCCGGCCATACCCGTAATAGGGGATCACCGCGGTGATGCGGCGCGCGCTCGCGCGGCGCAGCGCATCGATGCCGATCAGCAATTCCATCAGGTGGTCGTTCGCGGGGTACGAGGTCGACTGGATGATGAAGACATCTTCGCCGCGCACGTTCTCCTGGATCTCGATGAAGATCTCATTGTCCTTGAAACGCTTGCACTCGGCCTTGGCGAGCGGCGTGTCGAGGTGGTCGGCGATGGCTTGCGCCAGCGTGACGTTGGAATTGGCGGCTAACAATTTCATGGATGCGGGCCCCGTCGCGATCCTGGCTCGCGTCCGTTTACTCCCCGAGTCGGGTCGCCGGAAACCGATTCTCTGCAGTTTCGTGACAGGACCCGCAGGTGTGACTTAAGGAGCGCGGATCTTCACGCCGCCTTACCTCAGGCCACGGGAGCCATTGCGGGTCTGAAGACCCGCGCCCTTTAGAGGCAGATCGCCGCGCAGTTGCGGCCGTAGTCGTTCCACTTCTGGTGCACCGAACAACGGTGCGAATGAAGCGCTTCGGGGAGGGCGTACGTGTCGAGGGCCAGCGTTTCGATCTGCGTTATGCCCAGTGCGCGGAGTTGATCTGCACAGAAGCGGGGCAGGTCGAACAGGCGCCGGTCGCCGGCGCCTGGCGCGAAGTAGCGCGCGAAGTGCGAATTCTTCTCGACAAAGCGCGCTTCGAACTCCGGTCCGACTTCGTACGAGGCCTGGTGGATGCACGGCCCAATGGCGGCGGCGATGGTCCTCGCGCCGCGCTCGCGCATCAGTTTTATGGCGGTCGCGAGCACGCCGCCGAGCGCGCCTTTCCAGCCAGCGTGCGCCGCGCCGATGATGCCGGCTTCCGCATCGGCCAGCAGCACGGGCGTGCAGTCGGCGGTGAGCACGGAGATAACGAGACCGGGCGTCGTCGTCACCAACGCGTCGGCCTTGGGGCGTTCGCCGGGCCAGGGCGCGTCGATGAAGACGGCGTCGGGCGAGTGTACTTGATGCACGCCGACGAGGTGCGTTGCGGGTGCGTTGAACGCGGCGGCAATGCGGCGGCGGTTTTCCGCGATGGCGGCGGGATCGTCGTTCGAGCCTGTGCCAGCGTTGAGGGACGCGTAGATG
>JAEWNX010000412.1 GCA_023461135.1 Pseudomonadota bacterium | reverse complement strand
ACCCGGTCCTGCGTGATTTCCAGCCAGTCCGAGACGCCCAGCTCCTGGCCGACCAGGGTGGGCACGTCCGCCACCGCCACTTCGCGCATCGCGCAGCTCCTCTATCTTTGTTTCGGCCTAAGGCCGGAGCCGTCCCTTGTCGAGTTGCCGTCACGTTCCGCGCCGGCAGGTCCTTGCGGGAGTGCGTCCGGCGGACCAATTGCCGGTCTTGGCGACACAGGCTATCCGCACCGCATGTCCTTAGACCCGCTCGCGCCAGGCACACTGGCCCTCGCCGAAGAATTCGGCCTTTCCCGCGACGAGTACGATCTGGTGCTCGAAAAGCTCGGTCGCACGCCGAACGTGACGGAGCTGGGCGTGTTCAGCGTGATGTGGAGCGAGCACTGCTCCTACAAGTCGAGCCGGGTGCACCTGGCGAAATTTCCGACCAAGGCGCCGCACGTGATCTACGGCCCGGGGGAGAACGCCGGCGCGATCGATATCGGCGAAGGGCTTGCCGCCATCTTCAAGATGGAAAGCCACAACCATCCGAGCTTCATCGAGCCGTTCCAGGGCGCCGCAACCGGCGTCGGGGGCATCCTGCGCGACGTGTTCACCATGGGCGCGCGCCCGGTCGCGATCATGAATGCGCTGCGCTTCGGCGAGCCGGATCACCCGAAGACGCGGAAACTGGTCGATGGCGTTGTCTCGGTGATCAGCTTCTACGGCAATTGCGTCGGCGTGCCGACGGTGGGCGGCGAGACCAATTTCGACGCGCGCTAGAACGGCAACATTCTCGTCAACGTATTCTGCCTCGGCATCGCTCCGAAGGACCGCATTTTCACCGCCGCGGCCAAGGGCGCGAACAATCCCGTCGTCTATGTCGGCGCCAAGACAGGCCGCGACGGCATCCACGGCGCGACCATGGCGAGCGCCGAGTTCATCGAAGGCGAAGACGGCCTGCGCCCGACAGTGCAAGTCGGCGATCCATTCCTCGAAAAGCTGCTCATCGAAGCCTGCCTCGAACTGATGGCCACCGACGCCATCATCGGCATCCAGGATATGGGCGCCGCCGGACTCACGTCGTCCTCCGTTGAAATGGCGTCCAAGGGCGAAGCGGGCATCGAACTCGATCTCGACAAAGTCCCGGCGCGCGAAGAGGGCATGACGCCTTACGAATTCATGCTCAGCGAAAGCCAGGAGCGCATGCTCATGGTGCTGAAACCGGGCCGCGAAAGCGAAGCGCAGCGCATTTTCGAAAAATGGAGCCTCGACGCCGCCGTCATCGGCACCACGACCGACACCGGCAATCTCACGCTGCGCTGGCACGGCAAGATCGTCTGCGACATCCCGCTCGGGCCGCTGGCTGACGAAGCGCCGAAGTACGAACGCCCGTATGTTCAGCCGCTGAAGGCAATCCCGCTGACAGGGGGCGAGCAGAAGCGGCTCGTCCATGAGTACCCAGGGTTCGCCAAATCGCTGACGACGCTGCTCTCGCAACCGGATCAAGCCTCCAAGCGCTGGATCTGGGAGCAATACGATCGCCACGTCATGGGCGACACGCTCGCGGACTCCGGCAGCGACGCCGCCATCGTGCGCCTCTATGGCTCCAAGCGCGCGCTCGCGATGACGTGCGATGTCACGCCCCGCTATGTCGAAGCCGACGCGTACGAAGGCGGCAAACAGGCGGTTGCCGAAGCCTGGCGCAATCTTACCGTCACCGGCGCCCGGCCGCTCGCCGTCACCGACAACCTCAATTTCGGCAATCCGCAGCGACCCGAAATCATGGGCCAGATCGTGCACGCGATCGAAGGCATGGCCGAGGCCTGCCGCGATCTCGCGTTTCCCGTCATCAGCGGCAACGTCAGCCTCTATAACGAGACCAACGGCCAGGCTATTCTGCCCACACCCGCGATCGGCGGCGTCGGCATCATCGACAACATGGAACGCCGCGCGACCGCGGATGCGCTGAAAAGCGGCGACGTGCTCGTACTCATAGGCGACACCAGCGGCCATCTCGGCCAAAGCGTCTACGCCCGCGATCTCTTCAAGCTCGGCGGCGCCGCGCCGAAAGTCGATCTCGCGCTCGAAAAGAAGAACGGCGACTTCGTCCGCGCTCTCATCGCCGACGGCACAGTCCGCGCCGCGCACGATCTCAGTGACGGCGGTCTCGCCATCGCCGCCGCCGAAATGGCGCTGGGCTCAAACGTCGGCGTGTCGCTCGGCTATCAAGGCGATCTCAACGACGCCGCTTTCCTCTACGCCGAAGACCAGGCGCGCTATCTCATGGCGCTCGCTTCCAACAAGATTGACGACCTGGATAAGCGCGCCCGCGCCGCCGGCGTCTCGTATCTCGTGGTTGGCGAAGCCGGGGGACGCGAGATCAGCTATCTTGGCGGCTCAGGCGAACGTGAACGTGTCTCGCTCGAAGAACTCCGCAGGGCTCACGAAAGCTGGCTGCCTGCCTATATGAAAGTGGCGCACTAAAGTCCTCACCGCTATGCGGGAGGTCCCGAGCGCAGCGAGATAGATGTCCAAGTTCGACTACGACCTCTTTGTTATCGGCGCCGGCTCCGGCGGCGTGCGCGCGGCGCGGCTCGCAGCCAAAGCGGGGGCGCGCGTGGCGATCGCCGAGCAGGCGGAGATTGGCGGCACGTGCGTCATCCGCGGGTGCGTGCCGAAGAAGCTGCTCGTCTACGGCGCCGAGTTTGGACAGGCGTTCCGGGACGCCAAAGGCTTCGGCTGGACCGTCGACTGGGCGCGTTTCGACTGGGCGACGCTGCGCGACAACGTGCAGGCGGAAGTGGCGCGCCTCTCCAGTCTTTATCGCCACAATCTCGAAGCGGCGGCGGTCGCCCTGTTTGAAGAGCGCGCGATCGTAACGGGCGCAAACAGCCTGCTCTTACAGCAGAGCGAACGTGCCATCACCGCCGAACGCATTCTTGTCGCGACAGGCGGGCACACCTTCCGTCCGCTCAACACCAAGGGGCAAGAACTCGGCATCACATCGACGGACGCTTTCCTGCTGGACGAACTGCCCTCGCGCATCCTGATCGCGGGCGGCGGCTACATCGCCTGCGAGTTTGCGACGATTTTCTCGGGGCTCGGGGTGGAGACCACGTTGATCTATCGCGGCCAGCGCATCTTGCGTGGCTTCGATCACGACATCCGCGCGCATGTGCAGGCAGAGCTTGAACGCGCGGGCGTAAAGGTCATTTGCGGCTCTGTGATCGATGAGATCGCGCCGCTGGCGGAGAACCGCAAGCTCGTCACGCTGAGCAACTCCATGCAGCTTGAACTGGATCACGTGATGTGGGCGGTTGGACGCGAGCCGAACACGAAGGGTCTTGGCTTGGAAGCCGCCGGCGTGCGCCTCACGCAGCGGGGCGCCGTAGCGGTGGATGAATATTCGCGCACGAACGTCGCCTCGATCTTCGCTGTGGGCGACGTCACGGATCGCCTCAATCTGACTCCGGTCGCGATTCGCGAAGCCGTGGCGTTCGTCGAAACCGAATTCAACGGCCGCCCCACCGCGTTCGATCATGCCGACGTTCCGTCAGCCGTGTTCTCGCGCCCCGCCGTTGGCGGCGTCGGCCTCACGGAAGAGGCGGCGCGCGAGGCAGGCAAGGTGCGCATTTTCCGCACGGTGTTTCGGCCGATGAAGAACATCCTGGCCGGCAACGAGCAGCGGACGCTAATGAAGCTGGTTGTGAATGCGGAAAGCGACCGCGTCATTGGCGTGCATATCGCGGGGCCTGAGGCGCCGGAGCTGATTCAACTGGCCGCCGTCGCTGTGAAGGCAGGGCTCACCAAGGCGCAGTGGGACGCCACATGTGCCGTACACCCTACCGCCGCCGAAGAACTCGTGCTCATGGGCGAACCCATCGCCCACGATCCCGAAGCGCCGGCCTGAAAACGGAGGCGCCGGCCTTGCGACCGGCGCCTCGCGCTACTCTCAACTTCAATGGCTGTTAGCTGCCGCGCCCGTCGCGACGTCCATCGCGGTCGTCGTCGCGGTCCCAGTCGCGGTCACCGCGCCCGTCGCGGCCTTCGCGGTAATTGCGGTCATCGTCGTTATTCCAATTGCGGTCGTCGCGATCGTAGCGGCCAAAGCGGCTGTAGTCGCGATCGAAGCCGCGATGATCACGCCACGCATAGCCGCGGGCATCGCGCAAGTGCGGGGCGAAGATGCGGTCGATCGGCCGGCGGTGGCGCCCGTCGAACACGAACGCGACGCAGCCATTGCGATTGCAGCGGTCGGTGTAGGAATAGGTCAGGCCCGGCCGGAAGTTGAAGGGCCGATCGAGCAGGCGATAGAACATGCGGTCGCTCCGGTCGAAGCTGAACGAACGGCCGTCCTTGCGAACCGTGATCTGGCCGCGCTCGCGCCAGTCGCCGCGCTCATAGCGGCCCTGCTCGCCGTAGCGGTCGCGGTTAAAGCTTTGCGCCGAAGCCGCGCCTGCCGTAGCGAGGGTGAGCGCCGCCAGCGCGGCGGCGAACAGCTTGGTCTTCATAATACTTGCGCTCCCTGGCGGGGTTTGCCGCCGATGTGTCTCAGCTGCCCTCGCGACAAGAAATGGCGCCAATGCGCTGAACACAGACTGAGTGTGTTGCTCGGATTGCAGCAACCGCAGCGGCGCTGCACAGACGAAAAAAAGGCGCCGGCTCGCGCCGACGCCTCTGCTCCGCTTGTGTAATTGCCGCGTTAGTCGTCGTACCAGCGACGGCGGCGGCGGTCATCGCGATCGTAGCGGTCGTCGTAGCGCCGGTCGTCGCCGAACCAGCGCGGGTGGCCGATGGGCGGCGCCCAGAGCCGGCCCAGGGACTCGCGGCGGTGGCGCGAATAGATGATCACCTGGCACTGATCGCCGCGGCACTCGTCGGTGTAGACGTAGACGTTGCCGGGCCGCATGCCGAACGGGCTTTCCAGCAGCCGGTAGAAGATGCGGTCGTTCTCGTCGAACGTGTACACGCGTCCATGATCGCGAATGGTGATCACGTCCCCGCCGCGTCCGCGCCACCCATTATCGCGGCCGCGCCAATCCTGAGCCGAGGCGGCGCCGGCGGCCGCCAGAGTCAGCCCCGCCACGACAGCGGCCAACAGCTTTTTCATCAGACGCTCCCGAAACGATCCCTCGTTTATGGGAACAATGGCGCGCCCTGGCTGAATGGGAGCTGAGCAGCAGGTTTGCCCCTACCGCCATCGCGCTGGTAGGAGCGCATTCATTGAATGCTAACCGGCGCTCACGAGCGTCCGGGTTTTGGACCCGCAGCACTTCGGGGGAGGGCGCATGCCCGCACGTTTGGTTTCAGTGATCAACATGAAGGGGGGCGTCGGCAAATCGACGACCACCGTTTCGCTGGCGGAAACGCTGGCGGTGCATCAGCGCCGCCGTGTGCTGGTGATCGATCTCGATCCGCAGACCAACGCCTCGATCATGGTCGCGGGCCCCGAGAAGTGGAACGCGATGCGCGAGGCGGAGCGCACGCTGGATTTCTTTTTCGAAAGCTACATCATCCAGCAGAAGGCGAAGCCCTTCAAATCGCTGGTGGAAAAGCATGTCAGCGATCTGAAGGGAAAACCGGACGTGGCGCTGTGCGCTTCCGCGCCGGAATTCCGTATCGTCGAACGCGACATGATCGAGAGCTTCGTCAAGCGCGGCTTCCAGATCGATCAAATCCAGAAATGGATATGCGAACGCTTCGCCAATGGCTTGAAGAACGTCGTCAACGAGTACGACTATGTCCTGATCGATTGCCCGCCTGGCATCTCGCTGTTCGCGGAAGCGGCGCTGATCGCGGCGGACGCCATCCTCTGCCCCACGATCCCGGATTACGTTTCCCGCCTCGGCCTCATCACCTTCCGCAAGCGCGCGCTACGTCTGATCAACGAGCGGCGTGGCGGGCCGTCGCAGCTCTTCGTGCTCGCCACCAAGTACGACGAAACGTTCTCGCTGCACCGCTCGGAAGCGCAGTTGCTCAAGGACAATCTGGGCGATGCGATGTTCGACGTGCGCATTCCCCAGCACGTCGATATCGCCAAGGCGGCCGAGTGGTCCGAAACGCCGCGCACGTTCGAACAGAAGTACGGGGCGATGGCGCCCATCGTCAAAAAGCTCGGCGAGGAATTCCAGTCTAAGGTGGATTTGGCGCCCGCTCTATGAGTCTCAATAAGAC
>JAEWNX010000411.1 GCA_023461135.1 Pseudomonadota bacterium | reverse complement strand
CACCTCGAACACATTGTCCAGCGCCGCCGAATCCGAACCGCCCGGCTGGATCACCGGCTTCACATCGCCATCCGCATCGCCGAACGCATCGGACGTCATGCGAATCTCGTGGCTCTTCATCCAATTGAAATTGCCCTTCAGCGTGTTGATCTCGCCATTGTGCGCGAGCATGCGGAAGGGCTGCGCCAGCCGCCATTGCGGGAACGTATTGGTCGAATAGCGCTGGTGATAGATCGCCACGCGCGAGACAAAACGCTCGTCTTTCAGATCGGGATAAAAGGCGTCGATTTGCTGGGCCAGGAACATGCCCTTGTAGATCAGCGTCCGCGCCGAGAGCGAGCAGACATAAAGCTCGCTCAGATTGTCCGCCAGCGCGCGCTTTTCGATCCGCCGCCGGCAGATGAAGAGATCGCGCTCGACGCTTTGCTCGTCGCGCCCACGCGGATCGTGGAACAGCACCTGTTCGATCTCAGGGCGCGTCGCATTCGCCTTCTCACCGATCTGGCTGATGTCGACGGGCGTCTGGCGCCACCCATAGAGCACGAACCCCGCCCGGATGATCTCGCTTTCGACGATCACCCGCGCGCGCTCCAGTGCGCCGAGATCGAGCCGCGGCAGGAAAATCTGACCGACGAAAATTGGCCCATCCTTTGGCGCGTGACCGGTGCGGATGACTTGCTCGCGCAGGAAGTCCTGCGGCGCCTCAAGCAGAATACCGGCGCCGTCGCCGGTCTTGCCATCCGCGTCCACCGCGCCGCGATGCCAGACCGCCTTCAGCGCAGCGAGCGCCAGCGTCACCACATCGCGCCGCGCTTGCCCGCCAACGGACACGACGAGGCCGACGCCGCATGCATCGCGTTCGTGCTCGGTGCGATAAAGCCCATCGCGCTCAAGTCGCGCCCGTTCGCTCAAGTAACGCGCGACTTCGTCGCCGCGGCTCATTGCGCCGCCGCCTTCGCGTTCGCCTGCACCCAGGCGTGCATTGCGTCCGCCGCGTCGCCGCCCTCACGGATCGCCCACACCACAAGCGATGCGCCGCGCACGATGTCGCCCGCGGCAAATACGCCCGGCAAATTCGTTTCAAACGTCGCCGGATTGACCGCGAGCGTCCCCCACCGCGTCGTCGCCACACCCCAGCCGCTTAAATCCTCCGCGTCGAAGCCAAGCGCCGCGATCACGAGATCGGCGGGCGCATCGTAGGCGCCGCCCGGCTTCTCCTCCGGCGCCTGGCGTCCGCTCGTATCCGGCGCGCCGAGTTGCATGCGCGCGGCGCGCACCGCGTCCCTGCGCACAGCCTTCGGCGCCGCGAGCCAGTCGAAAGTGACGCCCTCCTCCTCCGCATGCGCCACCTCGCGCTGCGAGCCCGGCATGTTGGCGCGATCGCGCCGGTAGAGACACGTGACGCTCTTGGCGCCCTGGCGGCGCGCCGTGCGTACGCAATCCATCGCCGTATCGCCGCCGCCGATCACGACGACGCGCCGGTCTTTCGCATCAAGCGCACCGCTCGCGAAATCCGGTACGTCATCGCCAAGCCCGATGCGGTTGGCGGCGATCAAATACTTCAGCGCCGGCACGAGCGCAGCTTCGCTCGGCGCATTCAGGGCCTTTGCCTTGTAGACGCCCGTCGCAATCAACACCGTATCGTGCTGCGCGCGCAGCTGGGCGAACCCGACCGTCTCGCCCACATTGCAGCCGAGCTCGAACCTCACGCCGCCCTCGATCAGCCGCTGCGCGCGGCGCGCAACAACGTCCTTCTCCAGCTTGAAATTCGGAATGCCATAGATAAGCAGCCCGCCGATGCGGTCGTGCCGGTCGTACACAGTCACCCGATAACCGCGCTGTCGCAGCCGCTCCGCCGCCGCCAGTCCCGCCGGCCCGGCGCCGATGACGCCGATGCTTTCAGGCCGCTCCACGCGCGGCGCAATCGGCGCGACCCAGCCTTCGCGCCAAGCCGTGTCGGTGAGATATTTCTCCACCGCCCCGATCGTCACCGCGCCATGACGCGATTGCTCGATTACGCACGCGCCTTCGCACAAGCGATCCTGCGGGCAGATACGGCCGCACACTTCCGGCATCGCATTCGTCGCCGCCGCAAGCTCGTACGCTTCGCGCAGCCGTCCTTCCGCCGTCAGCCTCAGCCAGTCTGGAATATTGTTCTGCAGCGGACAGGCGCTCTGGCAGAACGGCACGCCGCATTGGGCGCACCGCCCCGCCTGGACCGCCGCCTTCTCAGCGATGAACTCGGCATGGATTTCATGGAAATCGCCCGCGCGCTCGGCCGGAGCGCGCTTGTCGGGCCAAGCCTGCCCGACGGAAACGAATTTCTGCATGCGTTCGGCCACGAACGCCCTCCAACGGCGCATTCCTTGGGAGATTTTTCCTCTATGCGGCGATTCTCAGCTCGTTCAAGCAAAAGGCTGCCTTATTGGCGCCAGCCGGGCTGAAAATCGTCCTTTCGCCTATTGGCGACGCACTTCATGGTCGCGCCGGCTCAAAACGGGGGCGCCCTACCTTGGATTTCGCTGATCTTCTTCGCGCGGCTTTGCTCGGCATCCTTCAGGGGCTCACCGAATTTCTGCCCGTCTCCTCCACCGGCCACCTGCTCATCGCCGGGCGGGCCATCGGCTACGACGATCCCGGCGGCGTCTTCACCGTCATGATCCAACTCGGCTCGATCCTCGCGATCATGTGGCTCTACCGGCAGCGCATCTGGGAGGTCGTCACCGGCCTGCCGACCAAACCCGAAGCGCGCCGTTTCGCGCTGATGCTGTTCTTCGCGTTCCTGCCCGCGGCGTGCGTCGGCCTTGTCGCCAATTCCTATATCCGCAACGAGCTCTACATCCGCCTCGACATCATCGCGATCGCGCTGGTCCTCGGCGGCTTCGCCATGCTCGCGATCGAGAAGTGGCCGCCGAAAATCGAAGTGAAGGACGCGGCCGAAACACCGATCTGGCGCGCGATCGGCGTCGGCGCATTTCAAACGCTCGCGCTCATTCCCGGCGTGTCGCGCTCTGGCGCGACCATTTTCGGCGGCCTTGCGCTTGGCCTCGACCGGCGCGCGGCGGCAGAGTTCTCGTTCTTCCTCGCCATGCCGACGATGGTGGCGGCGTTCATCCTCGATTTCCTCACGGTGAAGGACCACATCACGCCGGACCGCATCGCCGAAATCGCGGTCGGCTTCGTCTTCGCCTTCATCTCCGCCTGGCTGGTGGTGAAGCCGTTCCTCAACTTCGTCACCAAGGTGGGCTTTGCGCCTTTCGCATGGTACCGCATCGTCTTCGGCGCCGTGATCCTCGGCGTCCTGGCGTTGGGATGGTTGTGACGAAACTCTGGACCATCGGCTACGAGAGGGTTGGCGCGCCCGACTTCGTGGCCGCCCTGAAAGGCGCAAAGATCAAAACCCTCATCGACGTGCGCGAAGTCGCCAATTCGCGCCGCGCCGGCTTCTCCAAGAAAGCGCTGGCCGCCAGCCTCGATGCGGCCGGCATCGCTTACATCCACATGAAGGCGCTCGGCACGCCGAAGGCCGGCCGCGAAGCCGCGCGCAAAGGCGACACCAAAACCATGCACCGCATCTTCGAAGCCAAGATGGCGGAGCCCGAAAGCCAGCTCGCACTCGCGGAGGCGGCCGAGATCGCCAAAAAGGGCCGCGCCTGCCTCATGTGTCTCGAACACGATTGGCGCGAATGCCACCGCACCATCGTCGCCAACCGCCTGCACGACGAGTTTGGCCTTACGCCGGTGAACCTTTCGCCCGAACCGAAAACTTGATATGTTCCGCCTGTGAAGCTCGCAAACCGCATAGTCGCCGATGCCGATACGTGCAGTGGCCATCCGCGCATCGAGGGAACGCGTGTGCGCGTTTCCAACGTGCTGGGCTGGCTGGCCTCCGGCATGAGCGCGGCGGAGATCACGAGGGATTATCCTTATCTCACCGAAGACGATGTGCGCGCGGCGCTCGAGTTTGCCGCCGCAAAGGTTGATGCTGCGCCCGTCGCCGCCGAATGAAATTTCTGGTCGATGAGAACCTGCCGCCGCGCCTCGCCCAGTGGCTGGGGGAGTCCGGGCACGATGCAGTGCATGTTCAGGATCGAAGTCTCCTCGGGCAAGCGGATGTCGACCTTCAGAGGATTGCGATGCTTGAAGACCGCATTCTCATAACAAAGGACTCGGATTTCGATGATGCGCCGCCGCCGCTGAAGGTGCTGCGTCTCGACATCGGCAATGCATCGACCGTCGTTCTGCTGGCATGGTTTGGCGCAAACCTGGAGCGCGCGTTAGAGGAATTCGACGCAGGCGGCCGCGTCGTCAGGCTGACGTAGTGGACTGTGGTCGGACCGATTCTGCGCCGGCGACAATGAGCAGCGCTACCCAGTAAGCCGTAAATGCGGCCGCGAACACGCGCGGGCTGATTGCATCCATGTACGCCAACGTCACCAGCGGAAACGGTGCGAGCGCAAGCGCGCCGAGAGCCCAGCGCCGCCTCGCCAGCGTGAGGCACAAGCTGGCGATGGCGACGCCATTGAGCGCGAGCGCGGCGTATTTCAGCCAGTGCCACGGCGCGATCGGAAGATGCGCTTCGGCGTTGCTCATATCCGCTGTGAGCTGAAGCTGCTTGCACGTCTCGACCGCGTCCGCCGCCGCGCCGATCAGCGCAAACACAATCGCCAACTGCGCCCAGCGATTGCGCAAGCCGCCGAGCATGATGGCCGCCGCCGAAAGAAACAGCGCATACGCCGGAATGAACGCCCAGAGGTCGAGCCGGTTGAGCGCGTCCATCGCCGCCACACGCGCCTCATCGACCGGATAACCGAACACGAGCACGATATCCTGCATCGTCTCGGCGCGCTGAAACGCGCTGACGGCAATCGACACTTCGTTTGCAGCATAGACGGCGCGCACCGCCGGCTGTCCGCCCAACGACAGGAAGGCGATCAGCGTCGCGATGCCGAGCGCCAGCGTGAGCAGCGGCAGCGTGCGTTTCGTCACGCCGGGTTTTGCCGCGTCTGGAATTGGCCGTACGGCCGGAAGCGCCAGATGTAGCTGGGCACGATCGCCTCCACGCTCTCCAATTGCGTGACGCCGAGGTCCTGGATCGTCCCCGCCGCGACATCGGCGCCGACGACATTGTCGCGCTTCAGCAACGTCACCTGATCGCCCGTGAGCGGCGGATCGCCGAACGGCCCCAGCACCCAGCTCAGCAACAGGCCCATCGGATGGGCCACGAAGAACGGCAGCGGCACGAGCGGCACGCGCCGTTCGGTCTCGCGCACGACGTACTGCATCAGCTCTTTGAACGTGTACACGCTCGGCCCGCCGAGTTCGTAGATGCGCCCGCGCGCATCCTCGCGCTCGATCGCGGCGCATACCGCGTCCGCGACGTCGCCCACGAACACGGGCTGAAACCGCGTCTTGCCGCCGCCGATCAACGGCAACGCCCCGAACGGGCGCACCGCGGCGGCCGTCGCCGCCATTTGGCCGAAGCGATTGAAGAAATGATCCTCCGGCCCGAACACGATGGACGGCCGCAGGATCGTCGCGCTCGGCGCCGCTTCCAGCACCGCGCGCTCGCCGGCGTATTTGCTGCGCGCATAACGTGCGCCGGTGGGCGCGGCGCCCAGGGCGGAGAAATGCACGAGGCGTGCAACACCGCGCTTGGCCGCCGCTTCGGCAATGGCGCGCGCGCCCTCGACATGCAGCGTCTTAAAACGCTGTGTTCCGCGCTCGTTCATCACGGCGACTAGGTTCACAACTGCGTCAGCGTCCTCCAGCGCGCGATCGACCGAGTGGGGAAACCTGACGTTCGCCTGCATCAACTGAATTTGACCGACATCGCCCAGCACGCGAAGTGTGTGTCCAAGATGCGGCCTGCGCATGGCGACGCGCACGCGCGCGCCGCGTTTCGCCAACGCGCGCACGACGTGCGTGCCGATGAAACCGGAACCGCCGAAAACAACAACAAGCTGACCGCGCATGAATTGCTCCGTCAGCGCCGATTCAGGCTGGATGCGCGATAGTCATCCACGGCGCTCGAGAGTGTCTTTGTGTGTCGCGTATGAAGGAGGCGACACATTTTGGCAACTCCACGAACGCCGGCTCGGCGCGACAGCTTGGCTCATGTTCCACAGGAACGATGCTCAGAACGCCGGGTTGATTTTTGGATAAATGGCCCCCGGCCCAAGAAAGAGATTGAGGAAGGATCATGAAAAAGCTTCTCGCCGCAGTCGCCGCGGTAAGCATGCTTGCCGTCGCTGCCCCGGCTTTCGCAGAGCACCGCGATAACGGCCGCTATGATCGTTCGGACCGTTATGACCGCGATCGCAACGACTGGAACGACAACAACGTCCGCAGCATTCGCGCCATCGATGCGCGCCAGGAAAACCTCGAACGCCGCATCTATCGCGGCATGCGCAACGGCGATTTGTCCCCGCGCGAAGCCAGCAGGCTCCGTGCAGCCTTCGGCCAGATCGCCGGCCTCGAGCAACGGTATCGCCGTGGCGGCTTCACCCGCTGGGAAATCCGCGACCTGAACTACCGGCTCGACCGCCTGAACACGCTGTTGATTGCTGAGGTCAGCGACCGCAACAATCACCGCGGCTAATCCCTCCCCCCGTAGCCGCGGAACTAGAAGCCGTCGGCGCCTTGAGCGCCGGCGGCTTCGCCTTATCTGCGCCGCCGTTCGTGTTTAGGAGCGCGCCATGGGTCGACACGAGCCACTCCAATTGCGCGAAACGAAAAGCGCGATCGCGCCGGATGCGCGCGTGCTCGACGTGAAGTTCACGGAAGTCGACGGCGAACGCCGCACGCTCTGGGGCCGCACCAAGGCCGCTCTGCACGCGCTGCTGTGGGCCGCGACAGTCGGCTTTCTGATCCCGCCGGCGTGGGTGCTGATTCAGGTGACGCGCGACCTGCTCCGGTTCTGAGTCACGCGCTCAGACGCGTCATCTCCGCGTCGCTTATATCTTCGTTCGAATAGACGTCCTGCACATCATCGAGATCGTCGAGCGCGGTGAGTAGTTTCATCAACTGCTCGGCGCCGTCGCCTTCGATGGGGATGGCGATCTCGGTGCGCCACGCGAATTTCGCGGAGGCAGGATCGCCGAACGCCCTCGCCAACGCTTGAGACACCGGCGCCAGCGCCGCCGCCTCGCACATCACAACATGCTGCTCGTCTTCCACGGCGCAATCGTCCGCGCCGGCCTCGATCGCGGCCTCGAGCATTGCGTTTTCGCCGGCGGCAGCCAACGGATAGCGGATCTCGCCCACGCGCTTCCACGCAAACGACACCGAATTGGTTTCGCCGAGATTGCCGCCGTTCTTGGCGAACGCGGCGCGCACTTCGCCGGCGGTGCGGTTGCGGTTGTCCGACAGGCACTCGACGATCACGCCGACGCCGCCCGGGCCAAACCCTTCGTAGCGGATCTCTTCCAGATTCTCCCCGCCCGCGCCGCCGCCGCGGTCCACGGCGCGCTGGATGTTGTCCTTCGGCATCGACTGGGCGCGCGCCGCGGCGATCGCGCGATAGAGCCGCGGATTGGCGTTCGGATCGGCCCCGCCCAATTTCACCGCCGCCTGGATTTCGCGCGCGAGCTTTGTGAACGCCTGGGCGCGTTTTTTATCCTGCCCGCCTTTGCGGTGCATGATGTTGGCGAATTTGCTGTGACCGGCCATGGAGGCGAGCTTCTAGCGGGGCCAAGGCCGTGGCTCAAGACGGCCATAGCCCGCCTCTGCGGCCGTTCTAATTCAGCTCCGGTCGGCCCCCAACCGGGAATAGCGGAATGTCCCTCACCGGGTCTTCCCGCAACGCGAACAACGAATACGAAGTCCAACTGGACACGCTGCCGACTAGAATGTTCGGCCTCAGTCCGCGGCCGCCGCAGCGTCGCGCAGCGGGACCAGGATCGCCATCGCCGCGTCGATGCGCCCGAACAGATCGCCCGCATCGCCGGTGAGGCAGCCCGCGTCCCACTGCGTGCGCTGATCCTCCTGGCCTTCGCGGGACGACCAGATCACGTAGCCATACGGCCCGTCGGTGACGACGCGATTGCATTCGAAATACCTGCCCTCATAGGGACGGAAGGTTTCACGGATGCGGTCGAACGTCTCGTCCGAAACCGCAAACGTCACCGTGCGCTGGGGATCGGCATAACGGCCCTCTCCGCCACGCGGGATCGTCCACGTCGCGGTCGGGTTTCCCCAATACATGTTCCGCAGCGTGATGATGGTGGGCGTGGGAATGGCCGGCGCCACGTAACGCGCGCGCCCCATCTCGTCCATTGCGCGCCACGCCGTGTCGGTATTGCGCGCGAGCGGACGCGCGCCGTCGGAATAGCAGAGCGTATGCATCACCACGCGCCGCTCCGCTTGCCCGCGCCGGAAGACGATATATCCCGGCGAGCCATGTTCCGGCGGGCTTGAGCATGTCAGCCCTTCGGCCTCCAGCGGCGCGAGCAAGTTAGCGATGCGGCGGAAATCTTCCGCGCTGGCCGCGAACTCGAACACGCGGTCATTGTCGGCGCCGATCATGCGCGCCTGACCGCCGCGCTCGATCGAATATTCCATGCGCTCTGGAACATACACGACGTGAATTGACGTCACCTGCGCCGCATCCGGCGCGCTCGCACACGCGCCGAGCAGCGCCGCCAAACCAATCATAAGATGTCGCATGAACGTCCCCGCTCCGAAGCCCTACATCATGGTGGCGGATTTGCTCGTTCGTGCAAGGGCTCGCTGCACGGGCGCCGAAGTGGTTCTCCACGATGAAACTTCCCTTCTTCACGGTCGGCCATTCCACGCGCTCGCTGACGGAATTGGCGGATCTGTTGCGCGAATCGCAGATCGATCGCCTGGTCGATGTGCGAACCATCCCAAGATCGCGCACCAATCCACAGTTCAACGGCGATGCGCTGCCGGACGCTCTCGCGCCCTGGCAGATCGGATACGAGC
>JAEWNX010000410.1 GCA_023461135.1 Pseudomonadota bacterium | reverse complement strand
GGCCTCGCCGTACCCATCCCGCACCGCCATGCGGACGTGAGACCACAGCCGGTCGATTGGATCGCGCAACACCAGAACTGCCCGGAGGTTAGGATTGAGCGACGCGATGTGGGCGACCGCTCCGCGCGGCAAAGAACAATATTCGGGCGAAGATTCCCCGCACAAATCCTCGGCTGGCGCGTGCGCGAAAACGCGTCCGTACCATTCATCAGAAATGGTCTCTTCCTGAATTACCTTCAGCGCGGCGCGCTTCAATTCCTGCCGCGCCGAAAGTGCTGGAGCACTCTCGTAGAAATCGCGCGCTCCTTGCGCCTGGGAAAGACGACCTTTCCTTTCCCATCCCTCCGCCGATGGCGCGTAAACTTCGTTGAAGTAGCTCAGCTCCTTGATTGGTGCGAACCAGATGTTCGGATGATAGTTGAGGTTGTTGTGCAGCCAAGTCGTCCCGGCTTTTTGCGCGCCAATGATCAAAAAATCCGGGTAGCGCAGTGCGCGCCGTTTGGAGGACACGGTGCTGAACACGCCGAAGCCGAGATCCTCGCGGTACCGAAGATCCTGTAAGGCTGCGCCGAACGCATCTTGGTCGTCCGTCATATTACCTTCGCAGACCATCGAACCATTCGACTGGCATCCGCCGCGAATTAGCGATTGCGTATGGCTGATGCCACATGCCCTTGTCGCGGAATGGTGTCTTCAGCCTGAAGATGCTGGTCTTATCGTCGTGCTCGGACACGAACTCCCAATCGCTGTCGAGCATCAAATGCTTGGCGATGACATCGCCAGTCCAGATATTGGTGTCGTCGATCACCATGCAGCCGCCGACCTTCAGGTGCCGCGCCAGATAGTAAAAGTCGATCATCGGCATTGGGAAGGCGTGCTCACCGTCGACGAAGGCGAAATCGAACTCGCCTTCCAAATTGACTACGACGTCTTGCGACTTGGCGCAGACATAATTGAATCGTGAGTGATCGATGCGCTTCTCGTCGCACCAGTTGCGAATGTTCTTTTCGAGGTAGTCGTCCGGGCAGATCGCCGTGTGGTGGGCGCCCTGCACGATGAAGGCGAGCGACGAAAAGCCCGCGCCCGTCTCGACCGTGCGCATGCCCGGCTTGATCTGCGCCGCGAACGCCTTGAGCGTCGCCCCGCTGATCCCCAGGAACCAGGGCGTGCCATCGGGTTTGCGATGGAAGCTCGGATAATTCCTGATGATGTCGTCCAGCGAAACGTGCTGGTTGATGCTCTTGTCGCTCATCCTCTACCCCGTTATGCGAGCCGGCCGATGGCAGCTTCCACTTCCAGCGCCTGCTTGGCCCAAAGTTCGCGTCGGTCGTCAATTCCGTATTGTTCGCGCAGACGCGCGAGGTCTGTTCTTGCGCCGTCCAGATCGCGATCAATACACCGCTGCCAGAGACGCGCCACTTCGTTCATCGGCCTGCTGAACTCCGATGATTTCTCCACTAGGCGATCGAGCAAAGCGATACGCTCCTGCTTTGAAAGATCGTACGCCGCCAGCCGCGCAATCTTGTCCGCCGGAATCGCCTTCGCCAGCCGCCACACCCGGCTCTGATGCGGCACGTGCTCGTCGATCAGCTCGAACTCTTCATCGAGGAATTCCATGCCAATATGGATGTAAGGATGCCAGCAATGGAAATAGTCCTGGTGTACGAGCACGGATCGGCCCGGGATAAGGTGAGGGAAGAATTGAGCGACCGTATGCGCGCACAATTCTGGAGTCTTGGCGATGTCGATGAACAGGATTTCGATAGGCGCGCCGTTCCAGCGCCGTTCCAGAAAGTCGCCGGGATAGGCGCGGATCATGTCCGCGTACGAAGCCGTTTGCGTCGCGAAGATCTCAAGATAGCTCTCGCCCAGCCCGATCGGACGGAAATCCCGCGAAATCGCATCGCCGACATACGCATCGACAACCTTGAAATAGTCGTATGCATGTACAAGTGGATCACCGTTAAAGTGCCGCCGCCCGCTAGCCGCGGCGCCCGCGGCGAAGCACAGCGTCGACGCGCCCAGAAACGCGCCCGCATCAACGATGCAGCCCCTGCCGGACAGCCAGTGTTTGCCCAGCCAATAATAGCAGCGGCGCTCTTCCGGCCCGATCATCCCCTTTGGCGCATAAATCTCCCCGGGCCAGTCAAAGGCGTCCCGCCACGCTTGAGCCTTCAGATCATCAAGTTCGGACAAGGTTTGGCCTTTGCTTCCCGGGCCCCTAGTGGCATGGCGAGCACGAGGGCGCAAACCCGCAACTGCACGCCGCGACCTAGAAGCCTTGCCTTGCGTCCTCGAAAAAGATCGCCTAGGCCACGCCGGCATCGGCGGTCCGTGTGCCTCTTGTTCAGAATGTGAGGGGAAAAATGCGAGCGTTCTTTATAGCCCTGTCAACCGTGGCGTTCTTGAGCGGATGCGGCGGGGGCGGCGAAGAAAAGGCCGATCATGCACCAGCGCCGGACGCGGCTCCATTCGTCAACTGGGGAAGCCTCAACGCTGAGCAAATAATCGTCCCGGAAGGCGTCACCTACACCGTGAGCGACGGTGCAGCTCGCATCGTCGGCGTTCCTCAAACCGCAGGCGCGGGCGGATCGACGGGCGGTGTGGGCGTGCGCTTACCGGACAGCTTCGAAGAGCAAGCAAGCGGTCAACAAGTTCGCGTGACGGTCCGCGCGTCGTCGGCGGACGAAGGCGCGTTGCTAGGCGCGGCTTATTCAACAGCCGATGTGGGCAATAGCGGTTGGCAAGCCTTCGTGCTGTCGCCCGAGCCCGCCGACTACACCTTTACATATAGCGTACCAGCCATGCAGGCAGGCAACGGCGACTTCTTAGGCTTCCGTTCTTACGGCGACGACATGGTTACAGTGCAGGGCTTTCGAGTCGAGGTCGTTTCGCCGTCCGAGAGTTCTGCTGCCCCCTGAGAAAGCGCATTATCCCACTTCAGCAGGCGCATTTCGGCCCATGTTTCCGCGGCACAAACCCCTTGTTTCCGCGGCACAAACGTTGTGATCACGGTACTCTCGCTCAATCAGACCCGGAGGCCTCTCCTCGCGCGATCATAAGAAACAGCGCCCCGAGGCAGATTGCGAGTAGTAGCCAGCATAGCGCGGTCCAGACAGTAGGACGGTGGCTAGCCATCGCGCGGTCTCGTCGAAAAATGTACTGCCGTGAATGCGCAGATTGTGCATGATCAGGATTGGAGCATCGAAGATCACGCTGCGCTTGCCCAACCCACACTGGCGGTAGATTCGCATACGGACAAGTATCATTGCCATGGCCTGAACCGAGCCTCGGAAAACCGCCGCTCAACTCATCGAGGATGGGATGGTCGGCAGGCTAGCAATCGCGGTGTTCTTCGTTCTTCTGCCCGCGGTGGCGGTGGGTGGCGCTCTAGGGGTGCCGCTCCTGATCTGCGTTGCCGGCGCGCTTTCCTTTCACCCGTCTCCTCCACGGCAATCGTTCGAGCGCAGCCTTTGGACGACGCTGCCGTTGGCGGGATTTCTGACGCTCGCCATAGCGTCGAGCGCGTGGTCCGAGCATGCGGCTTGGCCGCAGGCGCTCAAGATTGCAATGATTGCTCCGCACAGCCGTGTCTTTGCCACCGCAACTGCGAAGGATCCCCGGCTCACGCGCGCCGGCGTAATCGCGGCTTTCGCAGTGCTGGCCGCCCTCCTTGGCATAGAGGCTTTTTACGGACTACCTCTCAACCGCGCGGCGCAACCCGAGACGGATGTCAACGAACTAAGCCGTAACGTTAGCCGAGGCGCGAGCCTTCTCTTGGCGCTAACGTGGGGCGCGGCAGGAGCCCTCTTGTCGCGGCCCGGCGCACATTGGAAAGGTGCGACTCTGTCGGTCCTGATTGCCGGAGGCTTCATTTCCCTGCAGTTCGGACAATTCGCCAACACTGTCGGCTTCGCCCTGGGGATGGCGGCCTTCGCGATTGCTTATGTTGCACCGCGGTTCGCGCTGACCGCCACCATTGCCGTGCTAATCTTCTGGCTCGTTGCCGCCCCCTTCGTAACACCCGTGCTTGCGTCCGCGCTCGAGGCCCACGGCCTGCCTTATAGCTGGAATGCTCGCCTCGAAATCTGGACCTACATAATCGAGCACATTTGGGAGCGGCCATGGTTCGGCCACGGCCTCGACGCAGCCCGTGCGCATATTCCTGCCGTCCCGGTCCACCCCCACAGCGCTAGTCTGCAAATCTGGTTTGAACTCGGCGTGGTCGGTGTTCTGCTTTCGACGGCTCTGCTAGTTTCAGGTGGACGCGAACTGGTGCACCGCTTTGCGGATAATCGCCCGGCCGCCGCTGCCGCGGCAGGGACGCTGGCCGCAATCGGTGTGGTGGCGAATGTCAGCTTTAACCTCTGGGCCGAATGGTGGCTGGCGACGTTTTTCATCGCCGGAGGAATCGTGGGCGCGCTCGGGCGCGTCGTTGTTCAGTCGCGCAATACGTGACGCCATTCCTCTACGCAGGGATAACCGGGACCGACCGGGCGCAATCGTTCGCTCGTCGACGTGCGCCAAGAAGTCTTAGCGCTCGATCCGCTCCGTCCGTTCCGACCGGCGGAGGGCGGCCGTGACCGGGGCTGCCTCATCGGTCGCCTCGTGCACGGCGACGCGGTGGCGGAACACGAGCTCGCCGCCTTTCCAGCCCGAGTCGCCAAGGATCAGCGCGACAGCGACTGAAAGCGTCAGGCCCCAGGGCATCACGGCGTCCTCCGCGCCTTGGGTCGCGCGCAGGATCCAACTGATCGCCGCGAGCGTCACGGCCGCGAGGTTGCCGACCATGTGCCGCCACGCATCGCCAAGATAGCGGATGCGTTCATCGCCAAGGAAATCGGTGAAACCCGCAAGCGCGGCGACCAACGCCGTGACGACCCCGGCGCCAACCATCCACAACGCGGCCGTGGCCCAGCCCGGGTTGCCGCCGTTGACGTAAACGATGTCGCACACCAGCGTCGATACAAGGAACGCGATCGGGAACACGACCAGCATCGGATGGATAGGATGGCCCGCGATTCTCGCGGTGCTGCGTGGATTGCGATCTTGCATGGCGCTCCTCCGGTTGAGCGCCCAACGCGTGCCTCATCGAGGACGTTCCGCTCTGGGACCGCGCCCTATCCCCGCAACGCTCCGCCCGTCGCTTTCATCACGGCGCTGACAATCTTCGCGCTAGCCGCTTCGATGTCGGCGTCCGTCAGCGTACGTTCGCGCGGCTGCAGCGTGACTTCGATGGCGAGCGATTTCTTGCCCGCCGCCATACGCTCGCCGCGATAGACGTCGAACAGCGACACATCGGCGATGAGCTGCTTGTCCGCGCCGAACGCTGCACGCACGACATCGGCAGCGGCCACGCCGTCATCGACGATAAACGCAAAGTCACGCGTCAGCGGCTGCAGATCGAGTTTCTCCAGTGGCGGTTTTGCGCGGCCGCGTGCCCGCGGCGGCGGCAGCGCATCGAGGAAAATCTCAAACGCCAGCGCCGGGCCCTCCACATCGATCGCCTTCAGCGCGCGCGGATGGATTTCGCCGAAATAGCCGACGACCTTCGGCCCCAGCTTCAGCGCGCCGGTGCGGCCGGGGCGCCAGTGTGCGGGTACATCGCTTGAGGTTTGCAGCGAAGCAATTGGCGCGCCGAGCGCTTCGAGCACGGTCAGCGCATCGCGCTTTGCGTCGAAAATGTCCGGCTGCGGCGCAGCGCGCCAATGGCGCGGCGGCCGTGGACGCCAAACGGCGGCGAGCGTCCGCTCCTGCCCGCCATCGACGCCGCCGCGATACACCTGCCCTGCTTCGAACAAGCGCGCATCGTCAAAGCCACGGTCGGCGTTCTTCTGCGCGGCGACGAGCAGCAGCGGCAGCGCGCTCGGGCGCATGCAATCGAGATCGGCGGCGATGGGGTTAGCGACGGCGAGTTCTTCAGCGCCGCCGCCGAACGCTTGCGCCTGCTTCTTCGAGCAGAAGCTCCACGTGATCGCTTCGAGATAGCCCAGCGACGCAGCCGCACGCCGCGCAATGCGCGCGCGGCTTTCGCCGACGCTCGCCGGCGGCGGGCGAAATCCTTCGGCGCGCGGCGGCGCCGTTTCCGGCATTTTGTCGTAGCCCTCGATGCGCGCGACTTCCTCGACCAGATCGGCCGGCCCTTCCACATCGCGCCGCCACGTCGGCGGCTCGACGATGATGCGCTTGGAGCCATCCCCTTCCGCGCTCGTCTCGAAGCCCAGCGCCTTCAGCACCGCGCGCACGCGCGTCGGCTTCACGTCGATGCCCGCAAGCTGGCGCACGCGATCAGGATCAAAAAACACCGGCTTTGGCGGCGCTGGCGGATCACCGGCCACCATGATCTCGCTCGGCTCGCCGCCGCAGAGATCGAGGATCAATCGCGTGGCAAGCTCGACGCCCGGCGCGATAAAGCCCGTGTCCACGCCGCGTGCGAAACGATACTGTGCGTCGGTGAAGAGACCAAGCGCACGGCCCGTCTGGTGGGTGCGCGTCG
>JAEWNX010000409.1 GCA_023461135.1 Pseudomonadota bacterium | reverse complement strand
CTTCTGGAACACCATGCCGACACGCGTGCGCAGCACGACGGGGTCGACGCCCTTGGCGTAGGCGTCCTTGCCTTCGATCTGAACGGAGCCGGTGACGCGCGCGCCTTCGATCGTGTCGTTCATCCGGTTGAAGCAGCGCAGGAACGTCGTCTTGCCGCAGCCTGACGGGCCAATGAAGGCGGTCACGGCGCGGTCCGGAATGTCGATCGAGACATCGTACAGCGCCTGCTTCTCGCCGTAGAACACGTTCACGTCGCGCGCGCTGATCTTGGTGGCGCCGCCAAGGATCGTCCCGGCGTCGGCGCGGAGGGCGGGCGCCGTCATCGACATGGGCGTGGCGACCGCTCTGTCCGCGCCGGCAGGTGAGAACTCCATCCACGACCCTTTCTCGCCGGCCAAGCCGAACCGCGATTCGCCCGTTCTTGACCAGAACAGGACTTAGGAGCCTTTCGTGACACTGATGTGAAATCAGCCATGGCGAAGCCTCAACCCTCCCCCGCCAATTCCACATAGGCGGCGATGGCCGTGCCCCGGCCGGGCTCACTCTCGACCAGAAGGCCGCCGCGGTGGCGGTTGATGATGTGCTTGACGATGGCGAGCCCCAGCCCGGTGCCGCCCTTTTCCTGACCCTGTTCGCGCTCGACCCTGAAGAAACGCTCGCCCAGGCGGGGCAGATAGCGGCGCGGAACCCCGGGGCCGTCGTCCTCGACGCGCACATAGGCGTAGGAGCGGTTGGCGGCTGCAGCGGGGGTGAGCAGCGCCACGCGGGCCGCGTCGTCCCAGCGGCGGCCAGCCGTGGCCGTCACCTCTTCGCGGTCGCCGGAGACGCCGATCTCGATACGCACCTCGCCGCCCTCGGCGCTGTACTTCATCGCGTTGTCGATGAGATTCTGGATCACTTGCGTGAGCTGGAAGCGCTCGCCGACGACGCGCACCGGCTCTGGCGCGGCGTGCAGCACCAGGCGCACGTTTCGCTCCGCGGCGACGCCCTCGAGCGTATCGATGACCTCTCGGGCGACATCGGCAAGATCGGCGCGGTCGGACGGCGGCACGTGTTCGTCGAGTTCGATGCGCGACAGCGACAGCAGATCGTCGATGAGCCGGCGCATGCGATCGGCCTGCACCTGCATCATGGATAGAAAGCGGTTGCGCTCGGCGGCGTTCTCGCGCGCGGGCCCGGAGATGGTTTCAATCAACAGCGTCAGCGAAGCGAGCGGCGTGCGCAATTCGTGGCTGGCGTTCGCCAGGAAATCGGCGCGCATGCGCTCGGTGCTGATTTTCGCGGTTTGATCGTGAAAAACCAGCATCGCGGCGCGGTCCGCGCCCCAGTTCACGGGCGCGACGTAGCAGCGGATGTGACGATCCACCTGCTCCGGCGTTTCGTATTCGACGGCGCGCGTTTCGCCATCGCGGATCGCGGTCTGCATCGCTTCGAGCACATCCGGGTGGCGGATGATCGAGGTGAGAAACTGTCCGCGCGTTTCGAACGACATTTGCCGGCGCGCTGCAGCGTTGGATCCGGCGATGCGGCCGTGTTCGTCCACCAGCAAGGCGGGATCGGGAAGCGCTTCGATCAGCGGCGCGAGTTCGCCGAGGCCGATCAAGTCGGCTTGGTCGGCGGCGCGCGGGGCGATGATGAAGCGGCGCGCCTCGCGCGCAGCCCAGACGCACGCCGCCGCGGCCAGCGCCATGAGCAGGGCGGCCTGAGGGCTGATCGCGAAAGCGGCAAATAGCGCAAAGGCCGCCAGGCCCATCGCGACCCACGCCACGAGCGGCAAGCGCTCCAGCCGCCGCCACCGCACTGCAAGCGCCCGATTCATCGCCCCAACTTAGGCATTCCGCCGCCGGAGAGCAGCAAAGCTTCGGTGAACGCATCCAAAACCGTGAACGCCGGCATCCAAGCGGTGTCGTAGGGAAGCGACCGGCCTCGGCCGTCCCGAACCTTATCGAATTTCAATACGCATTTATTGACTTTCGAGAGGGTCGGGCGTAGTCAGGCTGAGCTGCGAGGGATGAATGGGACAGCGCGCGAGGATACTGATCGGCTTGGGCCTCGCCGCCGCAGTCAGCGCCTGCGCAGGGCGCAACCTGCCGCCAGAGCCGGACTCTTACGTTGCGGCAGACGCGATCGGCGCCGAGCGCGCGGCCGAACTCAATGCGTCGCCTGCCTCGACCTGGCTCGACGACATGAATTCCGCGGAAATGTCGCAACTTGCGCGCGAGGCGCTGGCGGGGAGCCCCGACCTGCAAATCGTCGAAGCGCAATATCGTGCGGCGCGCTGGCGCGCGCGCGGCGCATTCGGCGGAAACCTGCTTCCCGACCTGAGCGTCGGCCTCGACCGCACGCGCGAACAAGAGCCGCTTGGCGGCGGCCAACGCTCGCATCCGCGCGACATCTATTCGTCCAACGTGATCGCGAGCTGGGAAATCGATCTGTGGGGCCGCCTGACGTCACGCGCCCTCGCCTCCGATCTGAGCGCTGACGCCGCCGAAGAAGACCTTAACGGCGCGCGCCTCTCCGTGGCGGGCCGGTCGGCGCGCGCCTGGGTCGATCTGATCGAGGCGCAGCAGCTTCTCGCGCTGGCGCAGGAAGATCTGCAAACGCGCGAGCGCGCGCTCGATTTGACGCAACGCCGCTACGATGCGGGCATCGCGACGTCGCTGGCGCTGCGCACCGCGCGCAGCCAGGTGGCGTCGGCGCGGGGGTTCGAGGCGCAGGCGCAGGATTCGCTGCTGATCTCCTCTCGGGCCTTGCAGGAAATCATGGGCCGCTATCCGGACGGCACGCTGCGCGCAGAGGGCGCATTGCCGGAACTCGCGCCGCTTGCGGCCGCCGGCGCGCCGGAAGATCTGCTGGAGCGCCGCCCGGACGTGCTCGCTTCGGAAAACCGCATGCGCGCGGCCGGCTTCCGCATCCACGAGGCCCGCGCAGCCATGCTACCGCGTCTGACGCTTACCGGCACGGCCTTCAATCCAGGGACGAACGGCAACCGCGTGGGCGATGTCGACGACAGCGTAAACATGATCAGCAACGTCGTCGCCGGGCTCACCATGCCGATCTTCCAGGGCGGCGCGCTGTTCTCGGAATCGCGCGCGACGGTGGCCGACCGCCGCGCCGCAGCGGCGGATTACGTGCGCACGTCGATCAGCGCCTGGAGCGAAGTGGAAGGCGCGATCAGCGCCGACCAGAGCCTGGAAACGCGCGAAGCCCAGTTCGCCATCGCCGCCGAAGAGGCGCGCGCGGCGCAGGAATTGGCGGAACGCGAGTATTCGCGCGGCGTCGCCACCCTGTTTGAATTAATCGACGCCTACACGCGCCGTATCGATGCGGAGCGCGGCCTGATCACCGCACGCGCGGCCCGCGTATCCAACCGCATCACCTATCACGTCGCCTTGGGCGGCGGCGCCCGCACGGGCGGCATCGACGAAGATCGGGAACTCGCGCCATGAACAAGATGGATCTCAATATGTTGACCGAGACCCAAGCCGCCGACGACGAGCAAACGCCGAAGACGCTCTGGAGCCGGACCAAGACCGGGTTGGTCTTCGCCGCGCCCGTCGTGGTGCTCGCAGGCGTGGCCGGACTGTTCGTGCTGATGACGATGACAGCGCCGAAGCCGGAAGAGAAGAACGGCGCGCCGCACCCGCCAGCCGTGCAGTTCGCCGTCGCGCACGCGCGCCCGACGACGATCGCCATCAATGTGCAGGGCGAAGCGCGTCCGCGCTTCGAGGCGACGCTGGCCGCGCAGGTCGCCGGCCGCATCGTGTGGGTGAGCCCTAAATTCGCCGAAGGCGGCGCGTTCGCGCAAGGCGAGACGCTCGCGCGCGTGGACCCTGCCAATTATCAGCTCGCGGGCGTGCGCGCGCGCGCGCAAGTCGCGCAAGCGGAAGAAGCTCTGACGCGCGAGGAAGCCGAAGGCGAACTGGCGCGCCAGGACTGGCAGGCGCTGGGCCGCGGTGAAGCGCCTCCGCTCGCGGTGCGGGAGCCGCAATTGGCGCAAGCGCGCGCCCAGCTCGCAGCGGCGCAGGCCGCGCTGCGGTCAGCAGAACTCGATCTGGCGCGGACCAATGTGAGCGCGCCGTTCACGGGCCGTATCCGTGAACGCCGGGCGAATATGGGCGACTATGTCGGGCCCGGCTCGCCGGTGGCGGTCATGTTCGGCACGGAGACGATGGAAATCCGCGTGCCGCTGACGGACACCGATCTGGCCAGCTTGCGCGTTCCTCTCGGCTTCAGCGCTTCGGCCGCCAATCCGGGGCCGTCGGCGCACGTGAGCAACGTGCTCGGCGGGCGCATCATGACGTGGGAAGGGCGCCTTGTGCGCACGGAAGCGTCGGTCGATGCGCGCACGCGCCTCGTCTATGGCACAGTGGAAGTGCGCGATCCCTTCTCAGCGCGCCAGACGACGCCGCTGGCGCCGGGCATGTTCGTGTCGGCCCGCATCGAAGGCTCGGGCCGCGAAACGCTGGTCGCCGCGCCACGCAGCGCGCTGAAGCGCAACGAGTTCGTCTATGTGGTGACGGCCGACAACACGATCGACGTGCGAGGCGTGCGCCCGGCGCAGACCACGGCGGACGAAGTGCTGTTCCGGGAGGGCGTCGCAGATGGCGAGCGGGTCGTCGTTTCCGTGTTGACGTCGCCGCGCGAAGGCATGGCGGTAACGCCGATCAACCGCGCCGGCGAGAGCGCCGCTCCCGCGGCGGCGGCGCAAGAGAACTTGGACATTCGCGACTAACCGACGGGCGCCGTTCAGGCGCGCGCTCCTCCGGAGACGGGAAATGTTGAGAAGCATCGTCGCTTGGTGGGCACGCAACCCCGTCGCCGGCAACCTGCTGATGATCATCTGCGTGCTGGCCGGCGTATTCTCCTTCCTGCGCATGGAGAAGGAATTCTGGCCGGCCGGACGCGGCGACGGCGTGTTCGTGCAAGCATTCTGGCCGGGCGCGAGCCCGGAGGACATGGAAAGCCAAGTCGTCGTCCGCATCGAAGAAGCGACGGCGGACCTCGACAACGTCGACTGGGTGCGCTCGCGCTCCGGCGAAGGCTATGGCTGGATCAGCATCCAGGCGGATCCCTCGACCGACGTCGACGCGATGACGGAAGAAGTGCGCTCGCGCGTCGCTTCCATTTCCGGACTTCCGCAAGGCATGGAGCCCATCCAGGTCGCGCGCACGGTCGGCCGCAACTGGTCGATCATTATCGGCGTGCACGGCCAGGTCGATGAGCGGAGCCTGCGGGACACCGCCGAGCGTCTGCGCGACCGGCTTTCGCTGCTGCCCGGCGCCGCAAACACGATCGTCGTCGGCACGCGTACGCCGGAAGTCTCGATCGAAGTGTCGGAAGCGGCGCTGCAGGCGTGGGGCCTCACCTTCGATGAAGTGGCGCGCGCGG
>JAEWNX010000408.1 GCA_023461135.1 Pseudomonadota bacterium | reverse complement strand
CCGTAAGGCCGCCCGCCCGCGGGCGCGCGCGCGCCGCCAATGCCGAGCCAGCATTGCACTCCTCCCCGTAGGAGGTTTCGCAGGTGCGCCTTAATGTAACGTGGGCTTTAGTATGAATGAGCAGTTTACGAATCGGCCGCGCGCATCAGGTTGTGCATGGCGGTTGCGGCGATGGCGGCGTGGCCGAAGGCGACGGCGATCTGATCCAGCGCATAGACCACGTCCCCGGCCGCGAACACGCCTTCTATGTTCGTGGCCTGGCGCCTATCGGTATCGATGGTTCTTTCCTGCGCCAGCGTGACCCCGAGCTGTTCGGCAAGCTCGGCGTGAGGGCGGACGCCTAGGCAGGCGTACATCGTGTCGAAGCGCTCGGAACGGCCGTCTTCGAGCACGATGGAGACGTCGTTCGCCTCCGCCTCGATGTGCGCGGCGACGCCGCCGAGAGCGCAGCCGGCGGCGCGCAGGAGTCCGGCGGCGTCTTCATTGGCGGCGAGGATGCTGACGTCCTCGGAATAGGTGCGCAGGAAATCCAACTCGGCGGCGCTGCGGGCGCTGTTGCCGATGATGGCGATGCGCTTGCCCTGCACTTCGTGCGCGTCGCAGATCGGGCAATAGCGCAGGAGGCCGCGGCGCACTGCGCCGTCGTGATCGGCCAGCGGCGGTTCGACATTGGCGACGCCGGTGGCCAGCAGTAGCGTGCGCGCCTCGAAGCGTGCGTCCTCCGTCTCGACCAGAAAGCCGCCCTGCTCCTGGCGGCGCGCCCGCCCGGCGGTCGCACGAAGATAATCAGCGCCGTATTCGGTCGCCTGGCGCAGCAAGCGCTCGAGCAGCACGCGGCCTTCGACGCCATCGGGAAAGCCTGGGGCGTTGCGCGTGCGGGGAATCAAAGCGGCGCGGCTCTTGCCGCTGTCGAGCACGACGACGCGGCGGCGGAAGCGCGCGAGATAGACCGCCGCCAGCAGCCCCGCCGGGCCGCCGCCGATGACAATCGCGTCCGTCTGTTGGGCCGCCATGGCTTCATCAAGCCTGGCCCTGCGCAATCGTTCCGTTCAGTTCGGCTCCGGTCCGAAAACCGGCGCCCGACTCATGCTAGGCAACCGCCATGCAGATGACCGCTCAAGCCCTCGCCATCGTTCTCGCCGGCGCTTCGCTCGGCTGGATTGCGCTGTTTTCGTTCGTGCTGTCGCCGGTGGCGTTCAAGCAGCTCGACCCTGGCCGCGCCGAACGCACGGTCAAGCACGTGATGAATGCGGGGCATGGGATTTTGGGCTTGATCGCGTTCGCTTCGGCGGGCGCGGCGCTGATGGCGGGCGCGGTTGCCGGCGCAGCCGTGGCGGCTGTGGCCGGCGCGTTCGCGTTCATGTGCAAGTTCGCGCTGGCGCCGCGTGACGACAAGCCGATCAAGGGACACCGTGTGCTGAAGACCGCGCGCATGGTCGCCTCGGGCCTCACGGCGTTCATCATGCCGGTGCTGATCGCAGCGATCGTGCTGACGCTGATGGGAATCTAGCGCGGACGCGCGCCTGTCGCGGCGTAATCCTGCATCAGCCGCCCATACTCGGTCGGCGGCGGCCAGCCTTCGAAACTGTGCTTCGCGCCGGTGACGGCGCCGGGAAGCTTCTCGGCCGTTTGCGATTCTATGAACGGCACGACCCAGCTTGAGTCTTCCAGCATGGTCGGGCGGAAGTTGAGAAAGCCCATTTGTTCGAGGCCAGGCGCTGTCGTGTAGAGCCAACTGAGGCAGCGCGTGCAGTAATGGTGCTGGCTTTCAGGCCGATGCAGCGCGCCGAGTTGGGTTTCGCCTTCAACCTCGAAGCCGCTGATCGGCAGCATGAGCGTGAGCGAATAGGCGCCGCTCGTGAGTTTCTGGCAGCCCTTGCAGTGACACGCGCCGGCGATGACGGGCGGCGCGGTGATGCGCATACGCACTTGGCCGCACAGGCACGACGCGTTCCACGGGAGTTTCCAATCAGCCACTTGTCGCTCCTGCATCGCCTGGATCCGCCGGATCGGGGAAGTAGATTTCGTTGCCGTCGGGGTCGGCGACGACGATGCAATCGTAACCCCAACGCGCGCGCCTCGACGGGACGCCGTTGCTCGCAAGCATGCCTGGGAGCGCGGCGAAGTCCGGCGCAGTCAGCTCGATGAAAAGCATGCCCATGCCGATTTTCGGCGGCCGCTGCGCGCTGACGATGATTTCACACTCGTCGCGGTCGACCTGCGCCACTTCCTGTTGGAAGCGCCATTTTTCCCGGAAGCCAAGTTTGGCGACATAGAAGTCGACGGCGCGCTGGACGTCAGCGACGAACAAGACGGGGCGGGAATACCAAAGGCCCATGGCTTAGGTCCGGATCATGTGGGCCAGACCTTTTTTGCGATCGACTTGAATTGCGACACGCCCATCGCACCACGTTCATTTCTCGCCCTGGAACCAGGCGCCGACAGGCGCTCGATCACCTTCTCTCTCGGCGCCTCCCAGATCTCCGCCAGCTCATATTTCCCCTTCATCAGCACCAACATGACTGCGTCAAACTCTTTGCTCGTATCAATCCGGGAAACGCGGCCCCACTTCTCTCCCGCCTTCTTCCAGCGACCTTTAATCTGGATCTTTTGCTGTCCGCCTCCGACGTGCCGGATCGCGTCAAATCCTGCACTGCGCGCCGGCGCCAATTCCAACTTCAAAGTCGCGGACGCGACGCACTCGGCAACCTCTCCAGTCACACCGAGCGGCTTGCCGGTGAGTTCATAATACTCAACCGCCAACGCCGTGATGTCGGCCAGGAGCGCCTTTAGCGGCCGCTGCGCGACCATCAATAGACTACCACGCTGCGAATGCTTTCGCCTTTGTGCATCAGGTCAAACGCTTCGTTGATGCGTTCGAGCGGCAGCTTGTGGGTGATCATCGGGTCGATCTGGATTTTCTTGTCCATGTACCAGTCGACGATTTTGGGCACGTCGGTGCG
>JAEWNX010000407.1 GCA_023461135.1 Pseudomonadota bacterium | reverse complement strand
GTCGTGTTCATGTTCGCGATGTTGTGCGAAATGACGTCGACGTTGAGCTGTTGGGCCTGCATGCCGCTGGCGGCGATGGAGAGTGCGCGCATGTGGGACGTGCTCCTAGCGGCCGAGCCGCTCGATCGCGCGCTGTCTCAGTTCGTCCGCGCCAGATACGATCTTGGCGGCCGACTGATAGGCGCGCGAGATTTCAATTAGACGCGTGAGTTCCTGAACGGGCCGGACGTTCGACCCTTCAATGGCGCCCTGAACGACGACGCCCTGAAACTCACTCGCCGCTTGACCTTGCGCGCTCCAAAGGTTGTCCCCGACCTTTGAAAGCGCGCTGGGCGCAGCAAAGCTCGCCACGCCGAGACGGCCGACTTCGACGCCGGCCACCGAAATAGCGCCGTCGCGTCCAATCGAAGGGCTTTCACCCTGCGGATCGAACACGATCGGCGCCCCCCCTGAGCTCAGGACGGCGCGACCGTCTGTGGTCACTAACCGTCCTTCGCCAGTAAGCGAAAACGCGCCATCGCGCGTGTAGAGCGGCCCGTTGGGGCCTTCGACCATGAAGAAGCCGGCGCCTTCGAGCGCGACGTCCAGCGAATTGCCGGTGATAGCGATCGGGCCCTGGCTCATGTCACGCGTCAGACCGACGTCGCGGACGAAGCGGATTTCGCGCGGATCTTCCTCGGCGTGCGCGCGCGTGCCGTCCAATTCCTCGAACACGACGGCATCGGCCTTGAAGCCGGAGGTGTTGACGTTGGCGAGGTTGTTCGCAGCCACATCCATACGTCGTTGCAGCACGCGTTGCGTCTGCAGACCGAGCATGAGGGCGTTATCCATCCCGGTTAACGTTGCAAGCTTCGGGCCAGTGGTTAATCGCTTGATTTTACGGGGCCGGCGACGCGCGATATGGTGAAAGCGGCTGCGCTTTCTGCCGCTTGCCGGGCAAGTTTTGCCGACCCTCCACCAATCCTTAACCACGCGTTGCGCACGAAGGATGCGGATTAACGCGTGGGCGATTCCATGTTCGGCAAGTCGAAGAAAAAGACGGACGAGAAGCCGGCGGACGCCGAAGCCGAGGGCGCAGCGCCTCCGGCTGAAGGCGAGGGTGGCGAGGGCGCGGAGGGCGCGCCCGCGAAGAAGAAGCTTTCCGGCAAAAAGCTTGTCCTCTTCATCATCCTGCCGGCTGTTCTTGTGGTGGGCGGCGGCGGCGCGGCCGCCTATCTGCTCCTGTTCAGCGGCAATGCCGCGGTGCAGCACGCCGATGCGAGCGCCGGTCACGGCAAAGCCAAAGGCGGCCACGGCCAGGCCGCAGTCGCCGAGGCGGTTCCGGGTCCGAACGGAACGATGATCAGCTACGGCGAAAACGTCGTCTTCGTTGCATTACCGGAAATACTTGTGAACATCACCGGCCCGGATGGACGGCCCGCGTATCTGAAACTGAAGCTCACGCTGGAAGCGCCGGACGATGCGACGGTCACCGCGATCACCGATCACGTGCCGCGTGTCACCGATCAGTTCACCGGCTTCCTGCGCGAATTGCGCACGGACGATCTTTCAGGCTCCGCCGGCGCCTATCGCCTGCGGCTCGAACTGCTTCGGCGCGTGAACCTTGTGATCGCGCCGTCGCAGATCAATGCGGTGCTGATCGAAGAAATGTTGGTGCAATAAGATGAGCGCCGAGCCGGCTGAAGCAGCCGAAGCCGAGAACAAGGAATGGGAGACCGACGCCGCTGCTGAATCCAGCGGTGGCGAGACCGCGGAACGCATCCTCAATCAGGATGAAATCGACAGCCTCCTGGGCTTCGGCCTTGGCGAGGAGGATCAAAGCGGCCGCACGGGGGTGCGGGCTATCATCAATTCGGCGCTGGTCTCGTACGAACGTCTGCCGATGCTTGAGATTGTCTTCGACCGTCTGGTGCGGTTGATGACGACGAGCTTGCGCAACTTCACGTCCGACAACGTTGAAGTGAGCCTGGACCAGATCAGCTCGATCCGCTTCGGCGATTATCTGAACTCCATTCCGCTGCCGGCCATCATCGCCGTCTTCCGCGCCGAGCAACTCGACAATTTCGGCCTCGTCACCGTCGATTCCAGCCTGATCTATTCCGTCGTAGACGTTCTGCTCGGCGGCCGCCGCGGCGCGCCCGCCACGCGCGTGGAAGGGCGGCCCTACACCACGATCGAGCGCATGCTGGTCACGCGCATGATCGAGGTGGTGCTGAACGATGCGCGTCAGGCGTTCGCGCCGCTGACGGAAGTCGATTTCACGCTCGACCGCATTGAGACCAATCCGCGCTTCGCCGCGATCGCGCGCCCGCCGAACGCGGCCATTGTCGTCAAACTGCGCATCGACATGGAGGATCGCGGCGGGCGGCTCGAGCTCCTGTTGCCCTACGCAACGCTCGAACCCATCCGCAAGATGCTGCTGCAACAATTCATGGGCGAGAAGTTCGGCCGCGACAACATCTGGGAAGGCCACCTCGCCAGCGAACTCTGGAACACCAAACTCGAAGTGCGCGCGGTTCTCGACGAGCTGACGCAGCCCTTGCACAAGGTGCTGAATTTGAAGGTCGGCGACACGCTGATGCTCGACGCTGCGCCCGATGGGCCCGTGAAGCTGAAGTGCGGCGCCGTCGATTTGAGCGATGGACGCGTGGGGCGCATGGGCCATGCG
>JAEWNX010000406.1 GCA_023461135.1 Pseudomonadota bacterium | reverse complement strand
CGTCACGTCATTGCGCACGCTGCGCCAGGCCTTGATCTGCCGCGTGAACGCTGCGCACGCCAGCATAAGCGGGCCGTCGCCGGCGTTGACGGCATAAGCTTGCACTTGACGAAGCGCCGTTTCGCAGGCGTCGGACTTGGCGGAATCCGCGGCGAACGCTTCCGTCGCCGCCGACAAGCCGCCGACGATCTGTGCGAGCGTTTGCCCCTCTCCGGCGTCGGCCTGGGCGGCGTCGGCCGTGCGCCGCTTCTTGGGCGCGCCCGCCGTGACGATCCCTGCACGCCGACAGGGTCCGACATAGCCATCCGCCTCAACGAATGCGCGCGGATGCGACAGCACTTTGTTGATCGTGGCCGTCAGCACCTTGGCGGACAGCGGTTTGCCTATCAGCGCATTGGCTCCGGCGTGTCGGCATTCCTCCGCCATTGCACGCGAAAACGCGGCGGATGTGATGAAGACAGCGGCCTTGCGATTGGCGAGCCGATGATTGCGGCGCAGAGCGCGCGTCCAGGCCGCGCCGTCCATGGGCGCCTGCTCGAAGGATGCGACCACGACATTGGCGTTGAAGTCTTCCAGCGCCTTCATCGCCGTTTCGCCGTCCGCGAAGGCCTTTACGTTCGCCGCGCCCGCGTTGCGAAGAAGATCGATGACGATCTGCCGCTCGAACTTGTTTGGTTCGATCACGCAAACAGTCCACGCACTAGGATTCATCGGCCGCGCTCCACAAGCGCACGCCCGTACGCTATTGAGCTTAAAACCGCGTGAAACCTGTCGTAAATCGTTACCGTGGCGGCCGTTCCAGGCGCGCGATCAGGCTCGACGTATCCCACCGCCGGCCGCCCATCGCCTGCACGTCGGCATAATACTCGTCGATCAGCTTGGTTAACTCAAGCTTGGCGCCGTTGCGCTCGGCCTCGCCAAGCACGAGGCCAAGATCCTTGCGCATCCAATCCACCGCAAAACCGAAATCGAAGCGCCCTTCGGTCATCGTCTTCCAGCGGTTCTTCATCTGCCAGCTTTGAGCAGCGCCCTTGGAGATCGCGCCGATGACCTTTTCAATGTCGAGTTCGGCGCGCTTGGCGAAGTGCAGGCCTTCCGCGAGACCCTGCAGCACGCCGGCGATGCAGATTTGATTCACCATCTTCGCAAGCTGGCCCGACCCCGCAGGCCCGATCAGCGAGAGGTTGGCCGCATACGCGCGCATGATCGGCTCGGCTTCGGCGAACACGCTGGGTTCACCGCCGGCCATCACCGTGAGCGTGCCCGCTTCAGCGCCGGCCTGACCGCCGGACACCGGCGCGTCCAGGAAAGCGAAGCCCAGCTCCTCCGCCTTTGCCGCCAACTCGCGTGCAATCGACGCCGACGCCGTCGTGTGGTCGACGAAAATCGCGCCCTTGCGCATCGTCGCCGCGGCCGCCTCGAACACTTCGCGCAGGTCGCGGTCGTTGCCGACGCAGGAAAACACGATGTCGGCGCCTTCCGCGGCGTTGGCGACTGAAGTGTAAGTTCGGCCCTTGTGCTTCTGGGCCCAATCGCGCGCCTTCTCTTCGGTTCGGTTGTAGACGCGCACATCGTGACCGGCGCGCGCCAAGTGCCCGGCCATCGGCCCGCCCATGACGCCCAAGCCAATGAATGCGGTCTTCGCCATCAGTCCGTGCTCCCAGCTTCTCGTGGATCATCCGCGCGGCCGTAGCGCCCGCGAAAGAAAGTCAGCGCAGCGCCCGGCTTCACGCGGAAATCCGTCACTTCGCCGATAATAATCAGATGGTCGCCCGCGACGCGTCTGTCATGGGTTCGGCATGCCAAATGCGCCACTCCGACGCGAAGTACGGGCGCCCCGGCGAACACCTCAGCGTCCCCGGTCTCGATCGTCTCTTTTTCCGCGCGGGCAAAACGATGCGCGATGGCCTCGTCCCCGGCGCCAAGCACGGTGACGCCCCAGCGCTCGGCCTCCGCGAAAACGTCGTACCGCTCGGATTGATCGCCCAGGCACCACAGCAACAGCCGCGGCTTCAGCGACACCGAGGTCAGCGAATTCACGGTGATGCCCGACATGGCCCCGCCCTGGCGCGCCGCGGAGACCACCGTCACACCTGTGACGAAGGCGCTCATGGCGCGCCGGAAGGCCTGTTCGGGTTGAAGCTCCATTAAGGTTTGTCTCCGCTCACGACATCTTAACGCTGTTCGGGGAAAGTCGCGCCCCTCTCGCCCAGAATGGACGGGTTATGACCGCTGCGACCAATCAACGCCCTATCATTATCAAGAAGATCAAGCGCGTTGGCGGTCACGGCCATCACGGCGGCGCTTGGAAAGTGGCCTATGCCGACTTCGTGACGGCGATGATGGCGTTCTTCCTGCTCATGTGGCTGATCAACACGACTAGCCCTGAGCAGCGCAGGGGTATTGCCGAGTTCTTCGCGCCGGCCAGCGTCAGCCGCGTATCGTCCGGCGCGGGCGGCTTGCTTGAAGGCACCAGCTTCGCCGAGGAAGGCGTGCGCCAGGGCCATTCCGCGCCGGTGACCCCTTCGTCTGAGCCGCAATACACCTCCAACGCGGACGACGAAAACCAAGCGCAATCGCAGAGCGCCGACGGCGGCGAGCAGGCGCCCAACGAGGATGCCCTGCAT
>JAEWNX010000405.1 GCA_023461135.1 Pseudomonadota bacterium | reverse complement strand
GCATAGCCGAGATTGGCGACGGCGTTCAGCGAGATGGCCGGCACGCTCTTGCCGAACACGACGTGAAACACGAGCAGCGGATCGATCGGCGCGGAGGGCAGCCCGCAATCCTGCGCAAAACTGTCGGCGGAGAAGAGCGCGTAACGCGAGCCGGTGAGCGCGATATTGAGCGCGACATCCCCTTCGGTGATCGTCCGCGGCGTGGCGTGCGCGATGATTTGGCCGGGCGCGAAGTCTTCGAGGAAGTTGCCGGGATTGGATTTGGTCATGCGTTGAGAGCCTCGATCGCTTCCGCCACAGCCACCACGCGCTTCGCTTCTTCCAGGTGGAGCAGTTCGGTCATACGCCCATCCACCTTGATTACGCCCTTGCCAGCGTTTTCCGGCAGCGCAAAGGCAGCGATGATGGCGCGGGCGCGGGTGAGCTCTTCGGCGTTAGGTGCGAACACCGCATTGGCCGCGTCGATCTGGCTGGGGTGGATCAGCGTCTTGCCGTCGAAGCCGAACTCCAAGCCCTGGCGGCATTCGTCCTCGAAGCCGGCGGTGTCGGCTATGTCGTTGTAGACGCCGTCGATGGCTGCCAAACCGTGCGCCCGCGCGGCCGTGACGGCGAGCGAGAGCGCGGCGAAGACGGGCGCGCGGGCAGCGCCGGCGCGGGCGCGAGTTTCCTTGGCGAGGTCGTTGAGACCGAGGACGAAAGCCGTGAGGCGCGTGTCGCGCGCGGTGGCGGCGATCTCGGCGATGTTGAGGATCGCCCGCGGAGTTTCGATCATCACCCAGAGCGCGGCGTCCTTTGCAAAGCCGCCATGGCTCATCGCGGCGTTGAGCGTGCGCACCTGATCGGCGGTCTCCACCTTGGGCGCGAGCATGCCGTCCGGACCGGCGGCGCCGGCGGCCTCGATGTCGTCCGCGCCCCACGGGGTGGAGAGTGCGTTGACGCGCACGATCACTTCGCGGCGGCCATAGCTTCTCGCCTTCACAGCGGCGCCAACTTGCGCGCGCGCTTCGGCCTTGGCTTCGGGTGCGACGGAGTCTTCGAGGTCCAAAAGCAGCACGTCGGCGGGGAGCGCCTTGGCTTTCTCCAGCGCCTTGGCGTTGGCGCCGGGCATATAAAGACAAGAACGGCGCGGGCGGGCGTTGATCATCTCTTGCTCGATGCAGTGTGAAAGGCGACCATTGCGCCGCCCATGAGCGACGTTCTTAGCCGCGCCCCGACGATTCTGTCGATCCAAAGCCAGGTGGTCGGCGCGCGCGTCGGCAATTCCGTCGCGGCTTTTGCGATGGAACGGATGGGCGTCCGCGTGCTCGCATTGCCCACTACGATATTGGGCCGACGGCCTGATCATGGACCCCCCGGCGGCGGACCCTTGCCGGCGGCGACGCTCAAGGCGCTGATCGATGGCCTCGGCGCGGACGGGCTGCTCGGCGACATCGACGCCGTGCTTACCGGCTATCTTGGCGCGGCCGAGCAGATTCCCGTTGTTCTCGACGCCGTCGAGCGCATCAAGGCGATCAATCCGCAGGCAATCTTCGCGTGTGACCCGGTGGTGGGCGACGATGGCCGGCTCTTCGTCAGCGATGCGCTTGCCGACGCGGTGCTCAACGGGCTGGCGCCGCAAGCCGATTGGCTTTTACCGAACGCCTACGAACTCGGGCTGATGGCCGCGCGGACTATCGACAGCCCCAGCATGGCGCGCGATGCCGCGCGGCGCTTCGGCAAGCCCGTGCTGGTGTCCTCGATCCGCACGGCGACTGGACTGGGCAATCTTTATGTGGCGCCGGGCAGCGAGTGGTTCTGCGAGACGCCCCGTCTGCCGCGCGCGCCAAAGGGCGCCGGCGATCTTCTGTCGGCCCTCTTCCTTGCGCGACGCATGCGCGGCGATGCGCTCACCGCCGCGCTCGAGGGCGCTACGGGAGCTGTGTACGACGTCATCGTGCGGTCGATCGCGGCGGACAGCGAAGATTTGCTGCTGCCCGAAGCGCAGGACGTCTTGTCCGATCCGGTGACATGGCCGCGCGCGCGGCACTTGGAGCTGGCCTGATGGCCGAAGGCTACGTCGCGCCCGGCTTCGAGCGCGTGCGCGAGGCGTTCGACGCGGCGCTTGGCGAAGAGCTGGGCGCAGGCCTCGCGGCGCTCCGTGACGGCGAAGTCGTCGTCGACATCTGGGGTGGTTGGGCCGACCGCGCGCAAACGCGGCCATGGGCGAAAGACACAATCGTGCCTGTGTACTCCACGACGAAGGGCGTCGCGGCGCTCATCGTGGCGATGGTCCAGGATCACGGGCTGCTCGATTATGAGTCGGCGACGGCGTCGTTGTGGCCGGCGTTCGGCGCGCACGGCAAGGATCGCGTGACGATCGCGCAGACGCTTGCGCACATGGCCGCTGTGCCGGGCTTTCTCGAGCCGATTGATCCCGATCTGTGGCTCGATCCGCCTGCGTGCGCGGAAGCGATCGCGGCGCTTGCGCCGTTGTGGGCGCCGGGGAGCGCGAGCGGCTATCACCCGATGACGTGGGGCTACATTGCCGGCGAGATCGTGAAGCGTGCGGCGGGCCGTTCGCTGGGAACGATCCTGCGAGAGGATATCTGCAAGCCACTGGGCATCGATTTCCAGATCGGCACGCCGGAAAGCGAGCATCTGCGGTGTGCCGAAATGAAGAAGCCGTCGCGCGGCGGCGATTTCGGCGAGATCACGCCGCCCCGCAAGGCGGCCTTCTTCACGAAATGGGCGGCGCCCGTGCGCGGCTCCACAACGTGGCGCAAAATCGAGCTGCCGGCCGCCAACGGCCATGGCACGGCGCTCGGCGTGGCGCGGCTGTACGAGGCGTATGCGACGAGCGGGCTGATCGGCGGCGTTCGCGTGCTTTCTCAAGAGGGCTTCGATCTGCTGACGAAGCGGCGCTGGAAGGGCGACGATCTGGTGCTGCCATTCAATGTCGATTGGCGCACGGGCGTGATTGGCAATTCCAACCGCTTCTACGGACCGAACGCTGAAGCCTTCGGCCATTCCGGCAACGGCGGCTCGGTCGGCTTTGGCGACCCCGTGGCCGGCGTGTCCGTCGGCTACGTCATGAACAAGCAATCGCATCACATCATGGGCGACCCGCGATCACTCCGGCTGATCGACGCGCTCTATTCATGCCTCTAAGGCGCGCGCTCGAAATCTGCGCGGCGCTGATCGCCGCGGCGATACTGGCCGTGCTGCTGACGCGGCTTTCCACAGCACACGGCATGGTCCTCGCGGACGGCCAGCCGCTTTTCGGCGATTTCATCGGCTTCTGGAGCGCAGGGCGGGCGGCGCTCGACGGGCACGCCGGCCAGGTGCATGACCCGTCATTCATCTTCTCGTACCATCAGCTGGCGGCCCCGGGCGTGCGGTTCGTAGCGTGGTGGAACGCGCCGCCGACATTTCTGCTGGTTGTCACGCCACTGGCGCTGCTGCCCTTCCCCGTCGCGGCGGTCGCGTTTCTGCTCGCCCGCGGCGCGCTCTATTTCATAGCAGCGCGCAAGCTCCA
>JAEWNX010000404.1 GCA_023461135.1 Pseudomonadota bacterium | reverse complement strand
GCATCGGGGCGGACTGCATTTGCGCGATGGCTTGGACAACGGCGATCACAAGGGGCTCGGCGCGGCGCTCGTGCTGCCCGCGATGGCGCGATGATGGCCGCGGTCCGCCCAGCGATCGCGCGGGGCGCTGCACCCCCTCAGTTCGCCGGCTCGCCGTTCGAACAGGCCGCAGCGTCCGCCATCGCACACGCGCCGTATTTGAAGCGACTCATCGATCGCCGCCCCGATCTCCTTACAGCGCTCGACGCCGATTGGCCCGAACGCATGCTGCGCGAGGCTGTCGACACCGCCGCGCACATTGCCGCTTCACCGCCGCTGATGGACGAAGGCATGCGTGTGCTCCGCCGTGCGAAGGACGCCGTGCACCTTGCAGCAGCGCTGGCCGACCTCTCGCGCGCTTGGCCGCTGGGGCGCGTCACCGGCGCGCTCACCGACTTCGCGGACGCCGCGCTGCGCGCCGCTGTCGCAATGGGCTCGCGCGAACGCAGCGAACGCGGCCAGCTTACGCCGAACGCGGACGGGTCAGTGCCGGGGTTCGCGCTCGTCGCGATGGGCAAGATGGGCGCGCGGGAACTCAATTATTCCAGCGACATCGATTTCTCCGTCTTCTTCGATCCGCAACTTTTCCCCGCGCAGGAGCCGCGCGTCGCCGCCGTGCGCCTGGTGGCGCCGATCGCGCGTGTCATGGAGGAGGTGACGCCGGACGGGTATCTCTTCCGCACCGATCTGCGCCTGCGTCCTGATCCCGGCTCGACGCCGGTGGCTGTGTCAGTTGCGGCGGCGGAGCATTATTACCAAAACCTCGGGCAGAACTGGGAGCGCGCCGCTTTTATCAAGGCGCGCGCGGTGGCCGGCGACCTTGAGTGCGGGCGGGAATTTCTCGCCTCGCTCCAACCTTTCATTTGGCGCAAGCATCTCGACTTCGCGGCGGTTGAGGATGTGCACTCCATCAAGCGTCAGATCCTCTCCGCGCATCGCAGCGCCGAACTTGGCGTGCCGGTGTTCGATGTGAAGCTCGGCCGCGGCGGCATCCGCGATGTCGAGTTGTTCGCGCAGACGCAGCAGCTCATCCTCGGCGGCCGGAACCGTCAGCTCCGGACGTCCGGCACGCTTGCGGCGCTCGCCGCGCTCGCGGATGCAGGGGCGATCGCGCCGGCGGCGCGCGACGCGCTCTCGGAGGCGTACGTGTTCTTTCGCGAGATCGAGCACCGCATCCAAATGCTGGAGGACGCACAAACGCACCAGGTTCCGCCGGACGACGATACGCGCGCGCGTGTCGCGGCGCTTGCGGGCTTCGAAGGCCTGGCTGAATTCGACGCCGCCGTGATCGAACGCCGGCGCGTCGTTTCCGAGATCGACCACCAATTGTTCGGCCGCGGCGACAGCCTCGCCGATCCGCTCGGCAGCCTCATCTTCACCGGGGTTGAGGACCACCACGAAACCTTGAGCACGATCGGCAAGCTCGGATTCGCCAATTCCGCTTCTGTCAGCCAGACGATCCGTGGTTGGCACCATGGCCGCATTCGCGCCATGCGCTCCGAGCGCGCGCGCGAATTGCTGACGCGCCTGACGCCGCGCCTGTTGCGCGCCTTCTCCGGCGCGGGCGAGCCGGATCAGGCTTTCGCTCGCTTCGCTTCGTTCTTTGCGGGGCTGAGCGCGGGCGTGCAGGTGCTGGCGCTGTTGGACGCGCGGCCCGCGCTGCTGGATTTGTTGGCGCGACTGCTGACGCTCGCGCCGCGGCTGGCGGATGAACTGGCGCGGCGGCCCGCTCTCCTCGATGCGCTCATTGAACCGCGCTTCGCCGTGCCGCTCTCGCGAGATGCGCCAGGCGTGCGGCGCATCGAATTGCTGGACCGCCTGCGTGATGAGGCAAGCTTCGAAGCCAAACTCAACAGCGCGCGGCGCTTTCAGCGGGAGGAAGCGTTTCGCATCGGCGTGCAATTGCTGGAAGGCGTGATCAGCGCCGCCGAGGCAGGCGTTGCGCATGCGGAACTCGCCGAAGCGTGCGTCGCCGCGATGGCGGACGCCGCGCTGAAGGAAGTGCAGCGCACGTTCGGGCCGGAGCCGGGCCGTTTCGTCGTGCTCGCGCTGGGCAAGTTCGGCGGACGTGAACTGGCGGAGGCCTCCGATCTCGATTTGATGCTCGTCTACGACGCGCCGGAGGCGGCGGGCGCCGCAGCGGGCGATTACTACGCCAAACTGACGCAACGCGTGATCAGCGCGCTCTCGGCGCCGACCGAGGAAGGCGCGCTCTACGAGATCGACACCAAGTTGCGCCCCTCCGGCTCCAAGGGCCCCGTCGCCGTGCGCCTTTCCTCCTTCGAGCGCTATTACGCCGAGGAGGCGTGGACCTGGGAGTTGCAGGCGCTGACGCGGCTTCGCCCGGTCGCCGGTGATGAAGCGCTCGGCAAACGCACCGAGGACATCGCGCGCGCCGCGCTGGCGCGTCCACGCGAGAAAACCAAGACGCTCGCCGAAGTCGCGGACATGCGCGCGTTGATGGATCGCGAGCGCCCCAGCAGAAGCGTCTGGGATTTGAAGCTCGCCCCCGGCGGCTTCGTCGACATCGAATTCATCGTGCAAGCCTTGCAGCTTACCGCCGGCGCGCTGGTGCGCGACGTGGTGTCTCCGAACACCGGCGAAGCGCTGGCGAAACTGACCGCGACCGGACTAGTCGGGTCCGACGTCAGCGCGCGGCTTGGGGCCGCGTGGCGGCTGTGGAGTGATCTCACACAGATGTTGCGCGTCTGCGCTGCCGGCGAGTTCGCGCCCGAAACCGCGCCGCCGCCCTTGCTTGCGCGCTTGGCCGCCATTGCCGAGGTCGACAGCACCGCGGCGCTGGAGGCCCGCATCCGCACGGTGCAGCAGGCGGTGCGCGGCGATTTTCTGCATATCGTGGGCGCGCCGGACGACGGAAACGCCGCCCAGCCACGTTCTTAGTCCGGCGAGACGGTGCAGATGCGCTAGAAGGCGGCGTGGCAGGAGGTCGGCAAAGCGTGATCGACCCGGACGCCGAACTCGTCCGGAAGGTTGGCGCGGGCGATGCACGCGCTGCCGAAGCACTCGTGCGCCGGCACCTGCCGCGCATGGTCGGGCTCGCACGCCGCATGCTGAGCGATGCGAGCGAGGCGGAAGACGTGGCGCAGGACGTGTTCCTCCGCGTCTGGCGCGAAGCGTCGCGCTGGCAGCCGGGCGCGGCGAAGTTCGAGACCTGGATGCACCGGGTCGCGCTGAATCTTTGTTACGACCGGCTGAGACGACGCCGCGAAATCGCCGATGCGGACGCGGGCGTTAACGTTGCAGACGGCGGACCGGTGCCGGCAGACCAATGGCTCGCCCGTCAACGCGCGGCGCGGGTGGACGCCGCGTTGGCGCAACTGCCCGAACGCCAACGCGCGGCGATTGTTCTGGTGCACTATCAGGAGCTGACCAACATTGCCGCGGCGGAAATGCTTGAGGTGAGCGTTGAAGCTCTTGAGTCGCTTTTGGCGCGCGGACGGCGCGCGCTGAAGGCTGCGCTGGCGGATGTGGTGGACGATTTGATCGGGGACGCCGACGGCGCCCCGCAGACGTGAGGAAGGACAAGGCTATGGACCGCGAACGGTTCGAACATCTGCTGGCGGCCTATGGCGGCGACATCGGGCGCTGGCCGGCTGAAGAGCGCGCGTCGGCCGCGATCTTCGCCGCCCAGAACGCAGACGCTGCGGCGGCGCTCAAAGAAGCGGAGGCGCTCGACCGCGCGCTGGATCAAACGGGCGGCGAACCGGACACCGCGGCGCTCGCGGAGCGCATCCTCGCGCACGCGCCGCGCGCCAAGCCTTGGCTCGACCGGCGCGCGGCGCTCGCGCTCGCAGCCTGTGCGGTGTTTGGCGTCGTTCTGGGCTACGGCGGCGGCCGGCTCGCACC
>JAEWNX010000403.1 GCA_023461135.1 Pseudomonadota bacterium | reverse complement strand
TTCCTCGGCCTTGCCTCGGCCTTTTTCAGGCGGCGGCTCCCGCGTCTTCATATCCGGTCAATTCCTTCCATGTGAGGCGCAGGCCCGTGATGGAAGACGCCAGCTTGCGGAAGCGGTCTCCGTCCGTGCCCTTGCGCTCGTTGAAGCGAAACGCTTGTTCGTCAAGGTAGCGCGCAAGGTGGAAGGGCTCAACGCTGACATACGTTCCGCCGAGTGAACGCTTCAGCAGGCTCCAGAAGTTTTCCATGCCGTTGTTGTGGACACGACCGCGAACATACTCTTCCGCCGCGTGGTTGACGGTTTCGAGCGTGTAGTCAGCGCGCAGGCCCGTATAGGCCGGAAGCGAGTCGCCCATGATCTCCGAGCCGGGCTCTACGTTGGCACGGATGAACGGGAGAACGCCGCCTGTAGTGTTGATGGCGTGGTCGCCCATGACATTCAGGCGCACATAACTAAGCGCCTGATCGCTGCCACGCTTCAGGACGCCAGCTACACCGACCTTGCGGCGCGCGTGGTCGCCGCGCTCCATCTTGGCGCGCTTGGACTTGTGCATATTGCGGGCTTTGCCGCCGATATAGGTTTCGTCTACCTCGACCGTGCCGTCGAGTTTGCCGTCGCTGCCGCCAGCGATCCGCATGGCGAGGCGAACGCGGTGCAGCACATGCCAAGCCGACTTTTGCGTGATGCCCGTCATGCGCGCGAACTCGTATGAGCTAATGCCGTTCTTATCGTTGGCGATGGTCCAGATCGCGGCGAACCAAATGTCCAAGCCGAGCGGACTGTCTTCCATGATCGTGCCGAGTTTCACGGAGAACTGCTTGCGCGGGTGCTTTTCCTTGCACTCCCACATGCGGCGCGTCGCGATGAAGCGAACGTCCGTGCGTCCGCACGTCGGGCAGTGCACGCCGTTCGGATAAACGAAGTTCTTGGCGGCCTCGAACGCAACGTCCGGGTCCGCGAAGTACTGAATCGCTTCCATCAGGGTTTTGGGTTCGCGCTTTGCCATGCCCTCAATCTAAGGCTTGTACCCTACTGAGTCAAGTATATTGTTACCCCCGCTGGCATGTCCGAATCCGGCGAGACGCGGCGAGCGGAAGAGCCCATATTGCGTCCATGCTCGATGCCGAAACCTGCCATGCAGCATGCAACGCGAAGGACCGCCGGTTCGATGGCCGCTTCTATGTCGGCGTCACCTCGACGGGGATTTATTGCCGGTGCATCTGCCCGGCCCGCACACCCAAGGTGCAGAACCGCACGTTCTGGCCGTCCGCGGCGGCCGCGGAAGCGGCGGGGTTTCGCCCCTGCCTGATCTGCCGTCCTGAGCGCGCGCCAGGGTTGGCGCCAATCGACGCCCCCGCGCGCCTGGCCGCGGCCGCCTATGCGCGTATCGAAGCAGGCGCGCTCGAGGAGCAGGGCCTCGAAGCGCTGGCGCACGATCTTGGAGTCACCGCGCGCCATCTTCGCCGCGTGATGAACACGCAGTTCGGCGCCAGTCCGATCGAGATTGCACAGACCGGACGGCTGCTCGCCGCGCGCCGGTTGCTGAACGAAACAGCGCTGCCGATCACGGAGATTGCATTCGCCTCGGGCTTCCGCAGTCTCCGGCGCTTCAATGCAACGATGAAGGACCGCTACGGCGCGCCGCCTTCGAAAATGCGCGGCCGCAAGGCGATCGAGCGGGGCGAAACGTTCAGCGTGAGCCTCTCGCCGCGGGGCGATTATGCAATCGGGCCGATCCTCGATTTCTTGAGCCTTCGCGCGCTGCCCGGTGTGGAGCACGGCGACGCCAAGAGCTACGCACGCGTCTTGAAGATCGGCGGCGCCATGGGCTGGGTCGAAATCGGCATGGGGCCGAAAGGCTTGATGCTGACGCTCTCAGAAAACCTCGCCCCGCATTTGCGTCCGCTCGTCGCCAATGTCCGCGGCGCGTTCGATCTCGACGCGGAAATGACCGCAGTTGACGCGCATCTTGCCGCGGACCGCGAATTTGCGCGCGACGTGAAGCAGGAGCCTGGTGTGCGCGTCCCCGGCGCGCTCGATGGGTTCGAAACGGCGATCCGCGCCGTGCTCGGGCAGCAAGTCACGGTCATCGGCGCCCGCACGCTGACGCAGCGCCTGGTCGAAGCGTTTGGCGCGCGCACCGCCGGCTTCCAAACCGCGAGCGGCGCACAGCTCACGCATGCTTTTCCTGATGCGGCCGCGCTGGCGAACGCCGGCGCGAAGGCGATCGCCAAAATCGGCTTGCCGTCTAAGCGCGCGGAAACCCTCCATCGCATAGCCGTCGCCACCGCTGACGCCAAACTGCCGCTTGCCCGAGGCGCCATCGCCGCCGGCCGCGCGGCACTTTCTGAGATTCCGGGCATCGGTCCGTGGACAATCGAATACGTCGCGATGCGGGCGCTCGGCGATCCTGACGCCTATCCCACAAGCGACATCGCACTGATCAATGCGCTCGGCCGCAAAGGCGACACGCTCGAACACCTGAAACCCTGGCGCGCTTACGCGGCGATCCGCCTGTGGCGGCGCGGCGCCAAGAAAGGAGCACGCAGATGATCTCCGCCGTTCACGAAAGCCCTGTCGGCCCGCTCACGCTAATGTCGGACGGCAAAGCGCTCACGCATTGCGAGTTCGAGGACCCGCGCTATCCGTTCGAAGTCGCGCCGCGCGGCGAAGATGCGATCATCGCCAAGGCGCGCCGTCAGCTCGACGCGTACTTCGCCGGTAAATTGCGCGCGTTCGATCTGCCCCTTGCGCCCCGAGGTACGGACTTCCAGCAGCGCGTGTGGACGGCGCTGTTAACAATTCCATACGGTGTGACGCGGTCGTACGGCCAGCAGGCGGCGGCCATCGGTTCTCCCAAGGCGGTGCGCGCCGTGGGCCTCGCCAATGGACGGAACCCGATCGCCATTATTATCCCCTGCCACCGTGTGATCGGCGCCAACGGCAGCTTGACTGGCTATGGCGGCGGCATGGCGCGCAAGCGACTTTTGCTCGACCTGGAGCAGGGCGCTCCACAGTTGCGCTGCTGATTACCAAGCTTCAACCGTCCTCGGGCATCGCATCGGCTGGCGGGCAGTGCTAAGAGCCCGGCGCTAAGGATTGCGGGACGGAGAACCAATCGATGCGGAAGCTGTTGGCGGCCTGTGTTTGCGCCCTCACCCTGGCCGCGCCGGCCGTTGCGCCTGCGCAGGAACGCGAAGGGTGGACCTACGCCTATGTCGAGGGCGTCGCCACGGCGACACAGCGCGACGACAACGGCCGCATCACCGCTACGCTGACCTGCCGTCCGCCCACGGGCGACATCGTCATCCACGACTACACGCTGGCGCGCCGCGGGCGCGGCTCGAACACGGCGGCGGTGCGCATTGGCGCAATGCAAGTGAACGTGCCGATGAGCGTCGAAGGCCGCGGGCGCGACCGCGC
>JAEWNX010000402.1 GCA_023461135.1 Pseudomonadota bacterium | reverse complement strand
GGTCCGGGGTGCGTCGGCCCGGCGGCGAGACAGGAGCCGGCGTTCGTTGCGCCTGTTCTGACGGATACCGATAGCAAAGAGCTGAGAATTTTCGGTAAAACAGCGCTTAAGCATGCGTGAACGCCAGGGGTGTGAAACATCTTGCGCTCACGCTTTGGCAACGGACGCGCGCACGTTTGGCGAAACGCGAAAGAGTTTGTGAACGAATGGAAGCGTTGGGCCCAAAGAAGAGCGTGCCGGAGGATGCGCGTGGCGCGGCGATCGCGCTCGGCAATTTCGACGGCGTGCATCTGGGCCATCAGGCCGTGATCGCGTCCGCGCGTGCGGTTGCGGACACGCGCGGCGCCGCCCTCGGCGCGGCCTTGTTCGAGCCCCATCCGCGACGGTTCTTTCAACCTGACCTCCCGCCCTTCCGCTTACAGACGGCGCGGCAGCGCGCACGCGCGCTCGGCGATGCGGGGGTGCGGGAAGTGTTCGAGATCGGCTTCGACGAAGCGCTCGCTCAATCGACCGACCGGGAATTCGCTGAGCGCGTGCTGCGCGATCTGCTGGGCGCGGCGCACGTCAGCGTCGGCGCCGATTTCCGCTTCGGTAAGGGCCGCATGGGCGACGTCGCAAGCCTTGCAAGGCTTGGTGATGAACTTGGCTTCAGCGTGCAAGCGGTCGAACCGATCAGCGACGGCGCCGAGAAAATTTCATCGAGCGGCATTCGCGAGGCCATCGCCGCAGGCGCCGTGGACAAAGCGGCGGCCATGCTCGGCCGTCCGTGGGCCATCGAAGGCGAAGTGCTGCGGGGTTTCGCGCGCGGAAGCGAGTTTGGTTTTCCCACGGCCAATCTCGCGCTCGGCGACTACGTCCGTCCGCGGCTCGGCATCTACGCGGTGCGTGTGGACCTGGGCGATGGCGTGCTTCTCCCCGGCGCGGCGAGCGTTGGCGTCAACCCGACCGTCGGCGCCTTGCCCGAACCTCTGCTCGAGGCGCACCTGTTCGATTTCAGCGGCGATCTCTACGGGGAACACATCGAGGTCGAGCTAATCGCGTTTCTGCGCGACGAGGCTAGATTCGACACTGTCGAAGCGATGAAAACTCAAATGCGGCAAGACGTGATCGACGCGCGCAGCGCGCTGGCGCGGAGCTAGCCTTCGGCGGCCTTCGCGGAGACCTTGGCGGTGACTTGCCGAAGGCCGTCGAGCACTGCCGCGCGCGTGGCGGCGTCACCATGCACTTCAGGGCGGCGCAGCGATTTCATCGCCGCGACGTGCACGCGGATGGCGCGCACATCGAGCGCGGCGTCCTTACGCGCGCCGCCTGTCAGGTCGCACAAGCTGCGCCCGGCTTCGCTCAATTCCACCAGCGCGAACACGCCAGCTTCGTTCAGAATCTCATTGGCGAGATCGTAGACGCGGCGAATGTCATTGCCGCTCGAGGAGAACGCGTTGCTTGCAGTGAGCGCCTCGATCGAGGCGATCTTCTGATCGAGCGCGCTCATGCATTCGGCGCGCACCGCTTCGAGTTGTTCGGTAGCGCGGTGTATGGCGTCCGCTACGGTGACGCCTCCGGGACGATCGACGGCTTTGGCCAGGCGGTTTTCAGGACGGAAGGTGCGCACCACAGTCATCAGCATCACTTATGGAGCGCAGGGTTAAGGTTGTCCGAATTCTCACTCACTTCGTCGATTTCGGAGTTCATATCGCCGCCGCGGCGCCCTGGCGTACCGTCTGGAGGTCCATCGCCTTTCCAGCGGCGGTCCGGACCAACATATTTTCCGGCATCCACATACGGTCGCTTGTCGCGTGCGATGAACATGATGCGCTCGAGTAGAACCTTCGGCGTGAAGGGCTTGGCGACGAAAAAGTTGGCGCCCGCATCGCGCGACAGCATCACAGCCGCATTGGTCGAGTGACCCGATACAAGGATGATCGGCACGAAGCGATTGGAGTTTTTCTCGGAGCGGCGCAACCCGCGCAGGAAGTCCATACCCTGCCCGCCCAGCGCGCCGGGGTCGGCGATGATGAGATCGAGCTGCACGGAATTGGTCAGCGACCGCGCTTCGTCCATCGACCGGCAGGCGTGGACATCGCGAATGCCGAAACCGCGCAGAATCTGAGACGCGATCTTGCGGCCGTGATCGCTCTGCTCAAGCAGCATCACGCTCACGCGCTCAAGGTTGATCCAGCGCTTTGGGTCCACGCCCGTTGCCATACGTCAAGCATATGCTGAAACGGTTAAGGATGTGGTATTCCCGGACGCGCCGGCACTTTCACTTCCGCCTCTCCCTCAAGCACGACGGTTTCGCCCACGCGGCATTCGCACTTCAGTTTTCCGCGTCTGCCCTTCTCGCTGAGTTCAACGATTTCAACGCTGGCTTCGACCGTATCGCCAATGCGGACGGGGGCCAGGAAGCGAAGTGTTTGCGATATGTAAATTGCGCCCGGCCCGGGCAAACGCGTGCCGATCACCGCCGAGATGAGGCTGGCCGTGTAGAGGCCGTGCGCAATGCGGCCGCCGAACGGCGTCTTCGCCGCGAAGTGTTCGGAGAGGTGGATCGGATTGCGATCGCCGCTGATCTCCGCGAAGCCAACGACATCCGAGGACTTCACCTGCTTCGAGTAGCTCTCGCGCATGCCGACGGAGAGATCTTCGAAATAGAGCGTCTGGGTTTCGGGGAGAGTCATGACCGAACCCTACCGGCGCGCCCTGAAGAAATCGCGAAGCAGTGTCGCGCTCTCCTCCGCGTTGATCCCGGATTCTATCGCAGGCTTCCAATGACACGTCGGCTGATCGAATACGCGCGCTCCGTGTTCCACGCCGCCGCCCTTGGAATCGCTCGCGCCATAGACGAGGCGCGCAACGCGCGCGTGACTGATGGCGCCGGCGCACATGGCGCACGGTTCGAGCGTGACGTAGAGCGTGAGGTTCGGTTTCAGCCGATAGTTCTGCAAAGCGGCGGCGGCCTTGCGCAGGGCGACGATTTCGGCGTGTGCCGTTGGGTCGTGCGACGCGATTGGCGCGTTGGCGCCTTCGGCGATGATCGCGCCCGCATCATCGACGATCACGCAACCGATCGGCGCTTCACCGGCTTCGCCGGCCGCGGCGGCGAATGCGAGCGCGCGGGCCATATGGGCTTCGTCGCTCATGCGCGGCGCTGCTCCAGCAGATCGGACACGACTTCGCCTGCGAACACCGTCTCGAACGTGCCTTCTACGATTGCCTCGCGGTACATGGCCCGCGCCTCATCGTCCGAATGGCGCATGCGGGTTTCGAGGGCTCTCTCCCACGCGGCGCGGTCGGGCCATTGGGCGTAGGCGAAATAGGTCTGGCCGTCGCCTTTGTGCAGGCGCGAGCCCCAGCCGCCGAATTCTGCGGCGATGCGTTCAGTGCCGCGCTTCCAGCCCGTCTCGAATTGCGCTTCGAGCCCTGGTACGACCTGCCAGCGATAGATCACGGCGAACATGACGACTTCCTCTCCCCCTTCTAACGCGCCAGGACCCGCACAAGAAGGCGAGCGCGTGGCCAAGTTCCTCGCGCGCGCCGGGGTTTGTTCGCGGCGCGACGCCGAGCGGTTGATCGCCGAAGGGCGGGTCAAGCTCAACGGCCAGGTGCTCGACACGCCCGCGGTGAAGGTAACGGCGAAGGACCGGGTGAGCGTGGACGGCCGCCCGGTCGGCGCGGCCGAACCGACGCGGCTGTGGCGCTATCACAAGCCCTCCGGTCTGGTGACGACGCATCGCGACCCGGGCGGACGCGCGACCGTATTCGAACATTTGCCCAACGACATGCCGCGCGTAATTTCCGTGGGACGGCTCGATCTGACCAGCGAAGGCCTGCTGCTCTTGACCAATGACGGCGCGCTGGCGCGGCGTTTGGAGCTGCCGGCGAACGGCTGGCTGCGCCGCTACAGAGCGCGTGCGTTCGGGCGCGTGGAGCAAGAGGAGTTGGACAAGCTGAAGAATGGAGTCACGGTCGAGGGCGTGCGCTATGGGCCGATCGAGGCGAAGCTCGAACGCGCGGCGGCGAATGCGTGGATCACGCTGACGCTGAGCGAGGGCAAGAACCGCGAAGTGCGGCGCGTGCTGGAAGCGCTGGGGCTCAAGGTGAACCGGCTCATCCGCATCGCGTACGGGCCGTTTCAGCTCGGCACGCTCGCGCCGGGCGCGATCGAAGAAATTCCGCGCAAGGTGCTGAAGGAGCAGCTCGGCAAGGATGTGTGACGCTACGGGGTCGCCGGCGCCGGCGCGGCGTGTCCGCCCAGGTAGGTCGGCATGGCGGGCACGTATTCCGGGAAGTCGCGATGTCCGCCTTCCCACACCATGCGCACGCCGGCGAACAGAATGATGATGATGCCGATGATGGCGATCCAGCGGAACCGCTCGATGAAGCGCGCGATCACAGAAGCCGCAATGCCCATCAGAATGACGGAAAGCACCAGGCCAAACGCCATGATTATCGGATGCTGCAGTGAGACCGCGGCGACCGCGAGGACGTTGTCCAGCGACATCGAGACGTCGGCGATGACGATGGTGAGCAGCGCTCTGCCAAAGGTGGTCGGCCGCTTGCCGCCGCTCGCCACTGCTTCGGCGAGATGTTCGCCCGCGACCGGATCGCCCACGGCGATCGGCTCGTGCGCCTTCAGGTCATGCCACATGCGCCAGGCGACCCAGAACAGCAGGAAGCCGCCGACGAGCATGAGGTAGGGGATGTTCTTGAAGCCGACGATCACCAGCAGCGAAAACAGAATCCGCAGAACGAGCGCGAGCAGGATGCCCCACATGATCGCGCGGCGCTGCTGGTCTTTCGGCAAGGCGGAGGCGGCGAGGCCCACAGCGATGGCGTTGTCGCCGGCAAGGGCAAGGTCGATAAGGATGACTTGAGCGAGCGCCGCCAGTTCCGAGACGTTGAATTCCACGGCAAGCTCCCCACAGCGGCGCTGCGCCTTTGTTTGCGAAGCGCGCGTCGCCGGTCAAGCGGCGGGCGACCGCCCTAGCGCGACATATGGCCCGCAGGATCGAGATGTGAAAGCTAGCTCCGGAATTGGGCGCAGCCGCGGTCCACTTCCGTTCGCCTGGCCTCCACGCGGTCGCGCGCCGCCTGCGAGGCCGGCACGGTCTGTCCGCTGAAGTC
>JAEWNX010000401.1 GCA_023461135.1 Pseudomonadota bacterium | reverse complement strand
GTGCTGCTGATCTGGTCGCCCAATGCGCGCACGCAAACCTACATGATCGAGTGGGCGCGCAACATCGAACCGTCGCGCTTGATCGAGATCGCCCGCGGCACGAGCGATTGGCCGACGATCAAACGCCTCGCCGCGGTGATCGACTTCACGCAATGGCGCGGCGAACGCGGCGCGCGTGCGTGGAAGACACTGAACGAGCGTCTCGGCGCAATCGCGCGCGCATTGGCGCCGCCGAAACCAGTCCCGGCGAAGGCGCTATTGGCGATGGGTTTTGCGAGCGCCGCGGCTGTGGCCGGCGCTGTCGTGGTGCGCGTGAACACACCGCTTGAAGAAACGGTCGCGCCGGCGCCGCTTGAGGAAATCGCGTCGGCCGATCCGGCGTCCGGCGTGGGCGGTCCGCTGAGCGCAATCGAGCCTGCATCGCTTGAGGACGAAGTGCTGCGTGTGCGTCATTATCCCGAACTCGAACCGCTCGGCGCATCGGCGGCCCCGCTCGAGGGACTGGTGCGGTACGAGGAGATCGAGCTGCGCGATCCTACGCTCCGGGAGCGGATCGAGGCCTACAATCCCCTACGCTGGGGCGACGAGCCGGCGCAGTAATCAGCCGCCGCCGCGGATGCGCAGCCAATGCAGCACAGCCCAGGCGTGCGCTTCATGGCGCAACTTCGTGAGCGCTTCCTTCGGCGGCATCCAGACGAGCTTGTGGTCAGGTTCGCTCGGAGCGCTGTCGGATGCGGACAATTCCACTTCGTAGAACGTCGCCAGTGAATTGCGCGGCTCGCCCTTGTTCAGCCAATACTGCCCGGCCCTGCCCAGCACGCGGTTGGGCCATATGGTCAGCCCCGTTTCTTCCATGAACTCGCGCATGAGCGCGGCGGCTTCGTCTTCGTCCGCCTCCACGCCTCCGCCCGGCAGGTCGTACTCGAACGGCGCGGCCCTGCCGATCTGCGCGATGGCGATGTTCGCTTCGCCGCGCGCGCAGATGCCGTAGGCGCTGGTCCGCTCGAGATAGGTTAGCCCCGGCTGGGTGTTGCCGAACTGCAAGGCGAAACGGGTCATCGCCGGCGCATATAGCGCGGGGCTGGGACGGAGGCGATGTCCGAAATGAGGTTGAAAGCACTCTCGCGGCGTGGCCTTAAGGGCGAATGGAAGCGGATCGTCTTGACGCTATCGCGCTAATCACCGGCGCTGGTTCCGGCGTTGGCGCGGCATGTGCGCGCGACATCGCCCGGCGCTCGGACGGCGGGCTGATCCTCGTCGATTTCGACGAAGAGGCGCTCGGGCGCGTCGCCGACGATCTGGAACAGCAGAACGTGGCGCCGGAGCGCGTCTCCACGCTGGCCTTCGATGTCGCCGATCAAGATCGCTGGCGCCAGGCGGCGGAGTTCATCCGCGGCCAATACGGCCGGCTCGATTGGGCCGTCGTCAACGCCGGCGTCGCCCACTCCTCCCCGATCGAAGAAACCGATCTGGTCGATTGGCGCCGCGTGATGTCGACCAATCTCGACGGCGCGTTCCTAACTCTTCGCACCGTGATGCCGCTGATGCGCGGCAACATCCGCGGCGGCAGCATCGTCGTCAGCGCTTCCGCAGCGGCGATCAAGGCCGAACCCGGCGTCGGCGCTTATGCGGCGTCGAAAGCGGGCCTGCTGCAATTGATGCGCGTGGCGGCCAAGGAAGGCGCGCCGGACAACATTCGCGTCAATGCCATCGCACCCGGCGGCGTGGAGACGCCGATGTGGTCAAGCATGCCATGGTTTCAGGACCTGGTGCGCGAGAAAGGCGGCGAGCGCGAAGCGTTCGACGCCATCGCCAAGCTCGCAACGCCGCTCGCCCGCTACGCCAGCGCGGCTGACGTCGCCCGGCTCATCATCATGCTGCTCTCCGACGACTCGCCGATCACAGGCGCAACGCTTGTCGTGGATGGCGGCTATACGCTTTGATCGTCGCGGCGATTCGCGGGGTCAGCGATGCAATCCATGCTTCGGCGTTTTCTCGGCTTTGACCGCCTGCTCGGGCCGGACCTCGTGAGGCTGGTCTATTATTTCGGCGCCGCGGTGATCGTGGTGATGACGGGCGTCAACATCGTGCTCGCCTTCATGCAGATCTTCAGCGGCGGCATCGGCGGCGGCGTGATGCGTGTGATCGCCACACCCGCTGTGGCCGCCGTTGTGTTCATCTATTGGCGCTTCCTGTGCGAACTCTTCATGCTCGCCTTCTTGGCTTATAACCGCCTCGGCGAAGTGCGCGACCTGATGCGCATCGCCGCCGGCCAGCCCGCCCCGCCCGATCCGGATCATCCCGCGTTCTGAGTGAGGAAGCGCTGCACGATCTCCTGCGGCACGCGTTTCACGCGGCGCGTCTTCGCATCCAGCAGCGCCCAATTCGATTTGATCTGCGCCGACGGTTTCTCCGCGCCCGCTTTGCGGATTTCGACGAAGCGGGCCCACGCCGCGCCCTGCGGCGCCTCGTCGACCCAGGTGCGCACTTCGACATGGTCGCCGAGCATCAGCGCCGCGCGATAATCGGCTTCGTGGCGCAGCACCACCCACACATAGTTGGCAATCATCTCGGGCGCGGCGCGCGCACTCCAATGCGCGATCGCGATTTCCTGGGCGTAGCGCAGATAGACGATGTTGTTGACGTGACCGAGCTCATCGATATCGGCGCCGTCGACGGGAAAGCGCTGCGTGAAGATTTCTGCGGCCATTACGGCCACGCTAGCGGAAAAGCCTTCAGGCCGCCTCAGCGGCGAATTGTTCCAGCGCCGCAAGCGCTTCGTCCAGCGCTGCGCGAACGCCGGCCAAGGCGGCCGAACGCTCCGCGTCCACGGCCGATTCCGCCGCCTCGCACGCGGCCGCCAGCGCATTGAGGCCAATGCCGCGCGCCGAACCCTTGATCGTGTGCACCGCCGCCCGCCAGTCCTCGGCGCCATCGCAGGCCGCGGCCCAACTTTCCGCCTGCGCGCGGAACAGCCCTGCCACTTCCGCCTGCAGCGCGCGGTCGGCCCCGGTCATGTGATCGAAATGCGCGCGGTCGAGCACGGTCATGGCTCGGTTTTCCGCCTTGCCGCTTAAGACAAGGTTTAGGCGATCGGAGCGCCGAACAGCATCGGGTGCGCCCAGGCGACCAGCGCCGCCAGTACTAGCGCCGCCAGCGCGCGCCAGCCAATCTCGTTGAGCTGCAGCGTATTGCGGCCCCGCGTGATGGCCACGAACGGGACGTTCGAGGTCACGTCCTCGAACCGCGCCCAGGCTTCGGGATCGCGCTCCCTGCCTTTGCGGTCGATCGAGCGCGCGCCGAAGATCGCCATCAGCCCCAGCGCGCCGAACAACATGATCGCGAAGCGCTCGCCATTCATCAGCAGATGTCCCGCCGCCCAAAGCGCCACGCCCCAGAGGAAGGGGTGACGCGTGATGCGCAGCACGCCGTGCGCAGGTTCGGCCGCCGCCAGGCCGCGCTTTTCGTAACCGGCGAGCGTCGGCCCCGGCGTGAACAGCCCGGTGAACGCCAGCAGCAGACCGAGCACGATCAGCAGATA
>JAEWNX010000400.1 GCA_023461135.1 Pseudomonadota bacterium | reverse complement strand
AACCATAACAGAATCTGCACGCCGACGATCAAGGCGAGCCATTTGTGAATCCAGGACGCGGCGACGACGAGCTTCATGAAACCTCCCCATGCGCGCTACCCGTGCCGTCGAGGCCAGCGTAGGATGGTCCTCAATGATCACACGCGAGGTCGGACGCAAGTTCATCAGAGACGTCGCCCGAGATTTCTCAGGGACGGACTTCATCGAGGAGCGCGACGGCGCCCTGATCGGGCTTGTCTGGGAAAATGATGGTCTAAGCGCGGGCGTGGCCGTCAACGACGAGTCGGCCTGGGTCTGGCTCGCCGACGCAACCGCGCCCGTGAACTCAGCTGAGGAAGCGGTGGGCCTTCTACATGCAATCTTCGAGGATGAGATTGTCGCCCTCGCCGCCTATGACTCCGGCGTATGGGTCAGCTATGCGCTCGCCAATGCGGTGGACCTCGACCGGCCGCCGCATTTGCTCGTGCCGCTGGAACCCCGTCAGATCAACCGCGTGAGCGAACTGCACGTGAGAAGCTGGTCTGGACGCTTGGACGGCATCCGCAAGCTGCCCGCCCAAGACAGTCAATAGCTCTTCGGCAATCCCAACACGCGTTCGGCGATGAAGTTCAAGATCATCTCGCGGCTCACCGGCGCGATGCGGGCGATCATGGCTTCGCGGAAATAGCGCTCCACAAAATATTCCTTCGCGTAGCCCATGCCGCCGTGTGCGAGCACGCTGGCTTCGCAGGCGCGAAAACCGGCTTCGCCGCCGAGATATTTCGAGGCATTCGCCTCGGCGCCGCATTCCTTGCCCGCGTCGTAGAGCGCAGCCGCCTTGAACGCCATCAGGTTCGCCGCTTCGAGATCGGCCCAGGCTTTCGCCAACGGATGCTGTATGCCCTGGTTCTGCCCAATCGGCCGGCCGAACACCACGCGCTCTTTTGCATACTGCGCCGCACGCCGCAGCGCCGCGCGGCCAAGGCCGATCGCTTCGACGGCAAACAGCACGCGCTCAGGGTTGAGGCCGCTAAGCAAAATCTTGAAACCGGCGCCCTCTTCACCAATCAGCTCCGCGTCCGAAACTTCGAGGTCCTCGATGAAAAGCGTGTTGCACTCCACGGCCTTGCGGCCCATTTTCGGGATCGGCTGCGCCTCGATCTTCGAGCGGTCGAAATCCGCATAGAAGAGCGAGAGCCCATCGGTCGGACGCTTTGCTTGTTCTTTAGGCGTCGTGCGCGCGATGAGCAGAATCTTGTTCGCGCGCTGCGCGTTCGTCGTCCAGATTTTGCGGCCGCGAATGCGATAGCCGCTATTGGTGCGCTCCGCGCGCGTTTCCAGGCTGGCCGTGTCGAGGCCCGAGTTCGGCTCGGTGACGGCGAAACACGCCTTGTCGCGCCCATCCATCGCCGGCGGCAGAAAGCGCTGCTGCTGTTCGGGCGTGCCGAACTTCACAATCGGCATCAGGCCGAAGATGTTGAGATGGATCGCGCTCGCGCCCGAGAAACCGGCGCCGGATTGGGCGACCGTCTGCATCATCAGCGCGGCTTCCGTGAGCCCAAGCCCCGCGCCGCCCACGCTCTCCGGCATCGCCACGCCAAGCCAGCCGCCGTTCGCTATGTCCGCGACGAACTCTTCCGGGAATTTTCCGCTTTCGTCCGTCTTCAGCCAGTAATGGTCATCGTATTTCGCGCAGATCTCTTCGATCGCGTGCTTGATGGCGGTTTGCTCTTCGGTGAGGTCGAGGGTGAAAGTCATGGGGTCTCGAAGCGTTGGGGCGACAGCGCCGTCCATTCGGGAGGAATCTCGGCGCCGAAAACATAGGCCGTAACGATCTCCGCCGTAATGGGGGCCAGAAGCCAGCCATTGCGGGAATGGCCGGCCGCAACCAACACGTCGCCCGAGGGCCCGATTATCGGCCAGCCATCGGGAGACATGGGCCGGATGCCCGCCCACGCGCGCCCCACCGGCTTCACTTCCCCGGGCAAGAGCGCGTTCGCCGCGGCCATGAGTTCCTCGACCCGCGCCGGTTCGATGCGGCGATCGAAACGGCCGAGTTCAAGCGTTGAGCCGAGGACGACGTCCTCGCGCCGTTGCGCAATGTAGAAATCAGCGGCGCGCAGATTAGGCCGAAGCGGCTGATCCAGCGTCACCGGCACAAGGTGGCCCTTGCCGGGCGCCACATGCCGCAGCGCCGGCGCGAATGTGGCGAGCTTCTCGCTGCCCCAAAACCCTGTCGCGAGCACGCCGACGTCCGCTTCATGGACCACGTCATCATGGGTGGTCGCGCCATTGGCGCTGAGGCTCGCAACGTCTTGGTTGTTATCGATCAGCACGCCAAGCGCGCGCGCCTGCATCGCAAGGCCGCTGAGCACGCGCAGCGGATCGGCGACCCCTTCATCTTCAACGCTCACGGCGTGCTCAAGCTTCGCTCGTAGGTTGGTGCGTTTGCGGAATTGCGACGCGCCGAGCGGTTCAGCGCGGCGTCCCAACGCGTGGGCCCGAGCAATCAGCGCGTCCGTGTCCGCTGGATTGCGCGCGACAATCACGCCGCCGTCGAAGCGCACGCCATCGGCCCACTCCGCGCCCTCGCGCCAGCGCCGCCACAGATCGTAGGACGTGAAGGCGAGCGCATCATGCGGCGACGATGCTTCGCCGAGCGGGGCGAGCATGCCGGCCGCGGCGGCCGAGGCGCCGGACCCATAGACACTGGCCTGCTCGCCTTCGGCCTCGAGCACCCTCACGCGCGCGCCGGCCTGCACCAGCCGCACCGCGCAGAAAAGGCCGATCACGCCTGCGC
>JAEWNX010000399.1 GCA_023461135.1 Pseudomonadota bacterium | reverse complement strand
CCATTGCGGCGTGTTGCGAAAGATGAGCGGCGCCTTCGATCGCCACGAATGGGGTTACTGGTGCTTCAGTTGCCCGCGCGCGAGCAACGCGCCAGCTTCGATCAGCGCATCCATCACCGCCTTGTTCGCCGGCCCATCCTTGCCGAGATTCTTCCCCTCAAGCTGGATCACCTCCAACCCTTCAAACCCCGGCGCTTCCTTCGTGAACTTCCCATCTTCGTCGACCGTGAACGGAATGCCTTCCTGGCCGAAGTTCTGCACCCAGATAGCAAAGTCATCCGCGCCATGCCCCGGCGCGGTATGCACAAACCCGGTGCCCGCATCGTCGGTGACGTGCGAGCCAGCGAGTAGCGGCACGGCGAAATCATATCCGCGCCCGCTGAACGGGTGACTCGCTTTCAGGTCTGAAGGATCGAAGCTCTCAAGACGCGTCCACGACGCGGCCTTGGCCGCGCGCATGACATCTTCCGCAAGCTTGTCCGCAAGCGCGAGCTTGTCGCCAACCTTCACCCAGGGTTCGAACGCTAAGTCCTTTTCGATGCCCTCAACTTGATAAACGCCGTATGTGATCGATGGCGAATACGAGATCGCGCGATTGCCGGGGATCGTCCACGGGGTCGTCGTCCAGATGACGACACTCACATCCTCGTACCTTCGCCCCTTTTGCACCCACAGCGGCGTTTCCGGCGCTGGCGTCGAATTATCAACGAACGGCGGTAACCAGTGCGCGCCGCGGATCGGAAACTTCACCCAGATCGTCGGGCTCGTCTTCTCTGCGTACTCCACTTCCGCCTCAGCCAGCGATGTCCGCTCCACCGGGCTCCACATCACGGGCTTACTCCCGCGATACACCAGCCCCGTCCGCACCACGCGCAGAAACTCCGCGGCGATCGCAGCCTCAGCTTCGAAGCTCATGGTCGAATAATAATTTTCCCAATCGCCCTCGATCCCAAGGCGCTTGAACTCTTCTTTCTGCAGCGGAATCCATTTGTCTGCGTACGCGCGGCACGCACGGCGAAACTCCACCGCCGGCACGTCCTGCTTCTTGCGCCCCTGCTTGCGAAAATCCTCTTCGACCTTCCACTCGATCGGCAGGCCGTGGCAGTCCCAGCCCGGCACATAATCGCAATCGAAGCCCATCATCTGGCGCGTGCGCACCACGAGGTCTTTCAGGATCTTGTTTTCGGCATGCCCGATATGGATGGCGCCGTTCGCGTACGGCGGGCCGTCGTGAAGGATGAATTTCGGGCGCGCCGCCGCGTCCTTACGCAAACGAGCGTAAAGCCCGATCTCCTGCCAGTGCTTCACTCGCTCGGGCTCGCGCTGCGGCAAGCCCGCTTTCATCGGAAATGACGTCTCGGGCAGGAACAGCGTTTCGCGATAATCGCGACCCGTTGGCGCATCGGCCATGAGGTCGTATCTCCAAAAAAAGGGACTTAGGGTGTAGCGATCCCGGTCCCGCGGAGCCCCAATAAAATAGGAGGGCGCTCAACGCGAGCCGGGCCTCAAATTCGGGCCGGTCGTATCGGGGAACGGGCCGTCACGGTCACGTGTTTCCTGTAGCACCGCCCCTTTCGGCGCGCCACATGCATTGCTCCGGGGCGACAAGAGGTCTACATGCCCCGCCGGTTCGTAAGAATTACGCCGCAAACCATGACCACAGCGCACGATTTCTCCTTCGCCAAGCTCGACGAGCCGGGCGAAATCAAACTCGAAGACTATGCCGGCAAAGCCGTGCTGGTGGTGAACGTCGCCAGCGCCTGCGGCTTCACTTCGCAATACCGAGATCTCGAAGCGCTCTACGAATCGAAGGCCGGCAAGGGCCTCGTCGTTCTCGGCATCCCCTGCAACGATTTCGGCCACCAGGAGCCTGGCAGCGCGCGCGAAATCCGCGAGTTCTGCGACACCTCCTACCACGTCACGTTTCCGATGACGCAGAAGGTGGAAATCGTCCCGCCGGAGCGGCGCCATCCTTTCTACCAGTGGATCGCCGACGAACTCGGCGACAGCGGCCTTCCGCGCTGGAACTTCCACAAATTCCTCATCGGCAAAGACGGCGAACTGGTTGGCTCGTTCGGATCAAAGACCGCGCCTCTGGCGCCCGACATGCTCGAAGCCATCAAAGGCGCCCTGGCTGCCTGAGGCGCTCTGTCCGTTGCCGTACGGTCTCTCCCGACGCCCACCGCCGCTGGCCGCCTGCCAAATGACGTAACCACCGTTACATCATCCACAAGCGCCGCTTGCGCCGCCAAAATCCCTGCTTATCGTCCGGTTGGAGAGGTGGCCATTGGGTGGAGCTGCAGCGGGTCTAAATCAGACGATAGCGCGCACACAGGACCGGGGCGTCGCACGCCGACACGCCTTCCTGCAGGCCGCGCGAGAGGTCTTCCTCGAACAAGGCTATGAGGCGGCCAGCGTGAACGACGTGGTGCGCCGGGCCGGCGGTTCGCTCGCGACGCTCTATGCTCAGTTCGGCAACAAGGAGGGGCTCTTCTTCGCCGTGCTGCAGGACCAGCATGAGCGCTTCACGCGTGCGATGACGCCCGAGTGTGTCGATCATCTCCAACTCGAAGACGGTCTCCAAGCGATGGGCGAGCGCTATGTGCGCGGCCTGCTCGCGCGCGAAAACATCGCTTTCTATCGCATCATGATCGGCGAAGCGCGCAAGTTTCCCGAGCAAATGCGCCGCTACAACGCCACCGGCGGCGCCCCCCAAGTCGGCGGTGGCTTTTAAAA
>JAEWNX010000398.1 GCA_023461135.1 Pseudomonadota bacterium | reverse complement strand
TTCTCAACGTAATCGGCGAACCGGTGGACGATGGCCCGCCGGTGAAAACCACGACGCGCCGCGCCATCCACCAGCCTGCGCCGGCTTTCGTCGATCAAAAGCCGTCGCCGGAAATTCTCGTCACCGGCATCAAGGTCGTCGACCTGCTCTGCCCGTATGCGAAGGGCGGCAAGATCGGATTGTTCGGCGGGGCCGGCGTCGGCAAGACGGTGCTGATCCAAGAACTGATCAACAACATCGCCAAGGCTTACGGCGGCTATTCGGTGTTCGCCGGCGTCGGCGAGCGCACGCGCGAAGGCAACGATCTTTATCACGAGATGATTGAGTCCGGCGTGAACGTGCATGGCGGCGGCCAAGGCTCGCGCTGCGCGCTGGTGTTCGGCCAGATGAACGAACCGCCGGGCGCACGTGCGCGTGTCGCGCTCTCGGGTCTGACGATCGCCGAGCACTTCCGCGATCAGGGCAAGGACATTCTGTTCTTCGTCGACAACGTGTTCCGCTTCACGCAAGCGGGCTCGGAAGTGTCGGCGCTGCTGGGCCGCATTCCTTCGGCGGTCTGCTATCAGCCGACGCTGGCGACTGAAATGGGCGCCATGCAGGAGCGCATCACGTCCACGACGAAGGGCTCCATCACCTCGGTGCAAGCCATCTACGTTCCGGCCGACGACTTGACCGACCCCGCGCCGGCAACCTCGTTCGCACACTTGGACGCCACTACGGTCCTGTCGCGCGATATCGCCGCGAAGGGCATCTATCCGGCGGTCGATCCGCTCGACTCCACCTCGCGCATCCTGGATCCGAACGTCGTCGGCGAAGAGCACTATCTCGTCGCGCGCCAAGTTCAGGAAACGCTGCAGCGCTACAAGTCACTGCAGGACATCATTGCGATCCTGGGGATGGACGAACTGTCGGAAGACGACAAACTCACCGTCGCACGCGCGCGCAAGATCGAGCGCTTCCTGTCACAGCCGTTCTTCGTCGCGCAGGCCTTCACCGGCGCGGAAGGCAAGCTCGTGGACCTGAAGGACACGGTGCGCGGCTTCAAGGGCCTGGTGAACGGGGAGTACGATCACCTGCCCGAGCCCGCCTTCTACATGGTCGGTTCGATCGAAGAGGCGGTGGCCAAGGCCCAGCGCCTGGCGGCAGAGGCGGCGTAGGTGGCCGGCCCCGCCCTCACGCACGCGCAGATGGCCGTCAAGCTGGTGGTCGACGGCGCACTGCGCATCGCGCAAGGCAAGCTGCCGGAGAAAATGCCGGTCGAGGCGGTGCCGCTGACGGATGAGGAGAAGAAGAAGGCCAGCGCCGCACCGCACGCGCTCGCGGTGTTCTATCCGGTGGGCGAGACGGGCGTGTTCATGCAGATGCACGGCAATCACGTGCGTGTGTGGTACACCGACACCGATTGCGACGGCGTCGTGGAAATGCTCGAGAAGGCGATCCACCAGGCGCATCCGAGCGCGACGTTCAAGGACGAGCAGCCGCACCTGAGCGCGCCCGGACTGAACGTGCGCCTCTATCATGTGCCGATCGACTCCACGCATTTCGCCAACGTCGAGGCGACGTTTCCGATCGACCGGCGCGTGCGTCAGCAATTTGTCGTGCGCGTTCATGCGATGGAGGAGACCTGATGGCTCAGCGCCCTCCGACCCACAGCGAACTTGCGGCCAAGCTCATCGTCGAAGGTTCGCTGGACAAGATTGCGGGCAAGACGACGGACAAGTTCCCGATCGACGGCGTGCGGCTGAGCGACGAACAGCGCGCCGGGCTCGGACGCAGCCCGGGCGGCAGCACGATCTTCTACCCGATCGACCCGAACGGCGTGTTCATCGACTTTCACGGCGCTGCGACGACGGTGTGGTTCCAGGAGGCCGACAGCAGCGACGCGCTGAAACTGTTCGAGAAGGCGCTGAAAAAGGCCTATCCGAAGGCGGTGCAGCGAGAAGACAAGCTGGACCCCAAGGATCCCTACACGCGGCAGCGCTCATACGACGTGCCGTTGAGCAAGGAGCGGGCGGCCGTGGTCGACCTCGCATACCCGGCGCCGGGCGCCGAGCCGCGTGGCTTCCTGGCGCGCATCCTCGCGTACGGCAGAACTGAAAAGAAGAAGCGCTGAGATGGCCGACAAACTGAATTTCGCACTCGTCTCGCCGGAACGCGAAGTGTTCCACGGCGAAGTGGATCATGTCGTGGTGCCGGGCTCGGAAGGCGAGTTCGGCGTTTCGCCGAACCATGCGCCCGTGATGAGCGTGATCAAGCCGGGCGCGCTGAAAGTGATCAACGAAGGCGCCGAGCGGCGCATCTTCGTCAATGGCGGCTTCGCCGACGTGACGCCGGAAGGGCTCACGGTGCTGGCCGAAGAGGCGGTCGATCTTGCCGACGTCGATCCCGCGCAGCTCGAACAGCAGTTGAAGAACGCGCAGGAAGATCTGCGCGACGCCAACACGGACGAAAGAAAGCTGAGCGCGCAACTGACGCTGTCGCGGCTGGAGACGATGCGCGCGGCGATGACCCGCTAGCACAGCCAATGGCGGGCCTGGGGCGACGGGTCGAGCCTCGCGCCCTTGCCATTCGCCATTCGCCATTCACTATCCACGCATGCCTCACCCTCACCTTTGGCCGGCGATCCTCGGTGCAGGTCTCGGCATGGCGGCCGTTGTTTGGGCCGCGCTGTGGCTATTTCAACGCTGGGACAAGCTCGCGCCGCGCCGGAAGTGGCTGATCTTCGCGGCGATCGCGCTATTTGAAACGGCTTACTGGCTGAACGTCTATGCGTGGCTGGTCGAGCCTAATCTGCTTGTCGTGCGGCGCGTCGAGATCGTCAGCGAGGATTGGCATGGCGCGCCGCTGACGATCGCGGCGATCGGCGATACGCATGTTGGCAGCCCGCACGTCGATGCGGCGCGAGTGGGGCGCATCGTGGCGCGCGTGAACGAATTGCGTCCCGAACTCGTGGTTCTACTTGGCGACTATGCCGGCGGGCACGCGCCGGCGCGGGATCGTTCGCCGGGGGAAAACCAGGAGATTGTTGGCGGCGTCGGGACGTTCGCGGCGCTCGTCGCGCGCTATGGCAAGGTCGCGGTGATCGGCAATCACGACGTCTGGTACGACCGGCAGGTGATCACGACGGCGCTCCAAGACGCGGGCGCCGCCGCGTTGTGGAACAGGCACATCGTCATTCGCCGCAGTGGCGGGCCGGTTGTGATTGCGGGACTCGCGGACGCTGATACAGGCGAACCGGACTTCGCGGCGGCGCTCGATGGTGCGCCGGAAGGGGCGGACACGATCGTGCTTAGTCACTCGCCAGATCCGTTTGCACAGATGCCAGATGGTCCCGCGCTGATGCTGGCGAGCCACGGCCATTGCGGGCAGGTGAGCATTCCGCTGATCGGCCGGCCGATCACGCCGCTGCGCAATGCGCGCTATGCGTGTCACCTGATCGAAGAAAACGGCAAGCGCATGTATGTGACGGCCGGCATCGGCACAAGTATCGTTCCGGTGCGCTTTCTCAATCCGCCTGAGATCGTGCTGATTACGATCCGGCCTGCGGGGCGCTCTTAGTTGCGCCTTCGCCCCAGCCGAACAGTGAGAGTTGGATACGCTTCGGCTTTGCCGGCTTCGGCAGAATCTCGCGCGCTTCAAACCATTGCAGCGTGAGCTTGGCGACGTCGCCTGCTTCGGGTTCGCCGACGAGCCAGTGGCTCATTTCCGGAAACTCGTGGAAGTGCGCTTGCCCGTTTGGGAAGCGCGCGATCACACGGCGCACGGTGCTTGAGGGGTTCACGCGGTCCTTGCCGCCGGCGACGCCCAGCACGGGCGCGCTAATGCGATAGACGGGCGCCTGACTCGCCATCGAATGATCCGACCACCATTGCACCGCTTCCCGGATGGCGCGCCCGCTCTCGGGCACGAACCGCGCGAACGCACGGCGCGCATCGTCGCGCGAAAGGCGATCTAGAGTGGTCGAGCGCGCCACCCGATAGTCCGGCGGAATGGGCCTGCGCCAATAATCGCCGAGCAGCGTGAGGCCAAATTGGTGGGTTTGTTCGTCCAGCGTCGTTGGCGGCACGCCCCACGGCGCGGAGGGCGCGAGGAGCACGAGCCCGGCGACCGGCGTATGGGTCGCGGCAAGCTGCACGACAAGGCCGCCAAGCGAATGGCCGACCAAGACAGGCGGTGCGCGCAAGCCGCGCATGTAATGCGAGACCGATTGTGCGTAGTCCTTCAGCCCTGATTGGGCGAGTTGTTCGAGATCAGCGCCGCGTTCGTGATACGGAAGATTTGGCGCGTGGGTCTCGAAGCCCGCGGCTTCGAACGGTTCGCGAAAGCTGTCGAACGCCCAGCCGCCGCAGAACGCGCCGTGTACGAACACGACGGGCGTCACGATGGACTGACGCTTCATGTGAGGGGCGCCGCGTCCGATTGGCTCTCGTTCACTTCGACACCCCCACGCTGTATTTCTTGAAGCGCCGCGCCACTTCTTCGTAGGTCGGCCGCTTGAACGGGATCACCAGATCCGGCGCAGTTTCGAGCGGCGCCCAGCGCCAATCTACAAACTCCGGCGTGTGCGTATCCAGTCTAATATCTGAGTCACGTCCCTTGAATCGGAATGCGAACCACTTCTGACGCTGGCCAAGATTGCGTCCGCGGTGCTTCATTTTCGCGCGCACGTCCGTGGGGAAATCGTAATAGAGCCAGTCTGCCGTTTCTTCGAGCAGATCGACGTGCTCGGGCCGCACGCCGATCTCTTCCTCAAGTTCGCGATAAGCCGCTTCGGCGATGCTTTCACCGCGATCGACGCCGCCTTGGGGCATCTGCCACTGATAGGGGCCTTCCGTGCCTGCGCGCTTGCCCAAGAAGACGAGCCCCTCGCGGTGAAACAGCGCGAGGCCAACGTTCGGGCGGTATCGTTTCGTGTCTCTCGTCTCTGTCATCGGCGCGCGGCGCGTGCGTTGAGCACGGCCGACGCTGGCGCTAATTGATAGCCGCGCGAAGCGATGTCCCCGGCCCAGCGGCCGACCTGCTCGATGGTCACGGGATACGCGAAACCCGCGCCGATTGCGCTGTGATTTTGCAGCGCGAGCGCTTCCAAATTAAGCAGTTGGTCGTCGATGGCGTCCGCTTCCTGACGCACGTCGATGAGGCGATCCGCGGCGGTGACGGGAAGCCCGGCGCGCTGCGCCTCGACGCTGAGCGCGGTGCGCTGCCCGATGCCGGTGGAGATGAAGACGAGCCCGCGCCGCCGCAACGCCTGCACGACGGGTGCGGAGGCTTGTGCGGATGTGGCGAAACGCGCGCCCTGGTAATTGGTGACGCCGAAATACCCTGCGCCGCGCGAGAGTAGTTGCTCTAGCCGGGTTGCGTTCTGCGCCGCGGACGCGGAGGCGAGCAGCGTCTGAGGGCCCGTATCGTCGGCGTCTGGATCGAAGGGTTCCATCGGCAGTTCAAGCAGCACTTCATGGCCGCGCGCGCGGGCGCGATCGATCCAGGCTTGCAGGTTATCGGCGTACGGAACGAAGGAAAGCGTCACTTCCGGCGGCAATTCGTCGATCGCCTGCGTTGTCGTGCGGGCATTGAAGCCCAGTCCGCCGATGACGATCGCCACCATCGGCCGCTCCGCTTGCGGCGTGAACGGCCGCGCATAGGCTTGCGCGGGTGTCCGGCCGTTTGCGGCGACGATCGGAAGCGGACCATTTGGACCCTGTTCGAAGAGGCCCGTCAGCGGCGCTCTCGGCAGTGGCGCGACAGCAGGCCGGCCCGCGGCGGGCGCCTCGACGATGGCGACCCGAAGTTCGCCATTTGCGTCGATCTCGCCGATTTCGCCGGAATAGGGCAGCTCCTCGGCGAGGTATTGTTCGAGTTCGAAGCCTTCCTCAGCGGCGTCTGAGAAGGCGACGCGTGGCGCGTTGGCGGCCGCGTCCGTCGGTGCGAGCGAAAGCACGCGGCGCGGACCGGCCGCGCTCGGATCGCCGAATACTTGAACGGCGCCGAATGCAAGCAGCGCAACAAGCGCGCACGCGCCGAACGCCGCAATGCGGTGATTAATCTTCGGCAAGCGAAGCTTCGGTTTGGCGCGTGCCGCCGCCGCGCGTTGCATCGACGGCGGCAGGCGCACTTTCGGGCGAATCATCGCCACGGAGAATCGCTGAATTCGCCTAACGCGTCACTAGCGCGCCCGGACGGACGTTAAGCTCTATTGCCGAG
>JAEWNX010000397.1 GCA_023461135.1 Pseudomonadota bacterium | reverse complement strand
CTACGCGCGCGTGAACGCGCGCTTCGCCGAGGTCCTGGCGCCGCTGATCAAACCGGACGACATCATTTGGGTGCAGGACTATCACCTGATCCCTCTGGGGCGCGAACTGCGCGAGCGGGGCATCCGCAACGCCATCGGCTTTTTCCTGCACATTCCCTGGCCGGCGCGCGAGCTGGTGGTGACGCTGCCGCGGCATCGTCAGCTTGTGGAGTCGCTGTTCTATTACGACGTTGTCGGCTTCCACACGCAGGAATGGCGCAACGCGTTCGTCGCCTACGTCCTCTATGAGGCGAGCGGCCTTGCAATGACGGACGGGCAGGTGCGCGCGTTTGGCCGCACAGTGCTGCCGAAGGCGTTTCCGATCGGCATCGACGCGCACGGCTTCCGCGCGCTGCTCAAGACGCCAGCGGCGCAGGAAAGCTACGCGCGCATGATCGAGAGCAAGGCCGGGCGCAAGATGCTGCTGGGCGTCGACCGGCTCGATTATTCGAAGGGCATCGAAGAGCGGATTCTCGCTTACGACCGCTTGCTCGCGGATCATCCTGAGCTGCGCGGATCGACCTTCCTGCTGCAGATCTCGACCGAGACGCGCAGCCAAGTCCTGGCTTATCAGGAGATGATGGCGCGGCTCGACGCGCTGAGCGGGCGCATCAACGGCGCGTACGCGGAAATGGACTGGGTGCCCGTGCGCAACGTGCATCGGGTGCATACGCGCGATGAGCTGGCGGGCGTCTATCGCGCGGCGGACGTCATGTTGGTGACGCCGCTCCGCGACGGCATGAATCTCGTCGCCAAGGAATTCATCGCCGCGCAGAACGAGGACGATCCTGGCGTGTTGATCTTGTCCCGCTTCGCGGGCGCGGCTCAGCAGATGCGGGACGCGCTGATCGTCAATCCGTTCAGCCAGGAAGACATGGCGGATGCGATCAGGCGCGCGCTGGCAATGCCGCTGGAAGAACGCCGCAGGCACTGGCGCGCGCTGATGGATGGCGTCGAGAAAGACGACGTCGTCGCCTGGCGCGACAGCTTCGTGCAGTGCCTGGAAGAGGCGCGCGACCACGGCCTGCAACCGCGCGACGGGCGCGTGATGCCGGCCGACGAGGCGCTCGGCGTGCGACCGGCGACTTAGTCCAGCCGACTCGTCATCCGGGCGCGCTTCAGCTGTCGCCGCTGTTGTTCTGCTCGTACACCTCGGGCGGCACGGTTTCCTGCGCCGCTTTCAGCGTCTTGGCCTCGGCCTTGCGCGCGCGGGTTTCCGCGCGGGCTTTGGCGGCCGCCGCTTCGGCGACGACAGCGTCGAGTTCGATCTGGCTGCAGAGGCCGATGGTGACGGGATCGACCGGCTTGATCTGGTTCGAATTCCAATGCGTGCGATTGCGGACCTGATCGATGGTGGCCTTCGTCGTGCCGATCAGCTTGACGATCTTGGAGTCCGCCACTTCCGGGTGGTTCTTCAGAAACCACGCGATCGCGTCCGGGCGATCCTGGCGGCGGGCGATCGGCGTGTAGCGCGCCCCGCGGCGCTTGGTTTGAGGCAGCTCGATGCGTTTTTGTTCGAGCGCCTTCAGCTTGTACGTCTCTTCCGCCTCGCCCTTGGCGATCTCCTCGCGCGACAGGAAACCGCCGGCGATCGGATCGACGCCGCGAATGCCCTTGGCCACGTCTTCGTTGGCGATGCCTTGCACTTCCAGAGGATGCAGGCCGCAGAACTCTGCAATTTGGCCGAAGGAAAGCGAGGTGTTTTCGATCAGCCACACGGCGGTGGCCTTCGGCATGAGAACGTTGGCGGTCATGGGCAGGCTCCAGATATGCAAACGCGCCCGGCGTCGTCGCCAGGCGCGGGGCCATCTGGTGCAACGGGCTGACGCATCCGGGCGCGGACGAGGTCAGTTGAGGGCCATATAGCGCGCAGGTTGGCGGAAGGGAAGGCGCCATTACCGGCGACGAGCCGGGAAAATTCGCGTTCGTCTGACCGGCTTGTTGTGAGCGTCAGCCGTGCGCCAGCGGGTGGCGGGGTTGGTAAAGGCCGAGCTTGCCGCCGCCCGGCAACGCTACGCCGGAGACGACGCCCCAGCCGCGGTCGGCAGGATCGTCGCACGTCACGCCTTTGCCACGCAGGCGCGTGACTTCGCCTTCGATGTCGTCGGTCATGAAATAGACCTCGTAGACGTCGTTCTTCTCGTGCGGATGCACGCCCATTTCCGTGGGCGGCAGGGCGAAAATGAGCCAGCCCTCGCCGGCGTCGACGGCTTTCAACTCCAGCACGTCGCGCAAGAACACGCGATCGGGGTCGGCGTCTTTCGTGTACAGCATCGCATGCGCGCCGATGATCATGGAAACCTCCCTAGGGTTGCTCTTGCTCCGAGAGGCCCGCCCAGCGCGGCCATAGCAACGAAAGCGCTATGATCGCGCCGATGGGCGGCGTGAATGAGACAATCCATGGCGACAGTGGGCTGGCGTCGCGAGCGATGCCAAAGCCGATCAGATTCACCGAAAGCACTGACGAAACGATCTGACCTGTGGACCAGATCATCGAAAACTTCGCGATCCCGGCCAGTGATATGATCCCCCACAACCACTTTCGTTTGAAGCCCTTGGTGAAGATCACGCCTAAGAGCGCGATCAGCATGAGAAGAGGCGAGGCGACAGCCGCGGTGAGGAAGGCGTAGTGGCGCGGCGACTTGCCTTGCAGGTCAAAGTCGGCTGAGGCCACCACCGCGTCGGCTGCAACCGGCGTAATCACGAAATGCTGGATCAAAGTAGGCCCGCCGGACTCTTGGCGGAGGGCCGCCTCAACGATCAAGATGTGATTGGGGCAGACATACTGATGC
>JAEWNX010000396.1 GCA_023461135.1 Pseudomonadota bacterium | reverse complement strand
GGCGCGGCCTTTGCGGCATTCTTCTTGTCGGGCACGTGCTCTTCTTATGCCTCCGGAGCGGCCTCGCCTTCGGCAGCCGGAGCTTCCGCAGCGTAGCGCTCGCTCATCTTCTTGCCGGGCTTGGCTTTATTGGGATTGTTACGGCCTTCGCGCTTGAACACGCCGGCCTGGTCGAGGAAGCGCGCCACACGGTCGGTCGGCAGGGCGCCTTTTGTCATCCAGTCCTGGATCCGCTCAAGCTTGAGGGTGACCCGGTTGGGGTCGTCGGACTTCAATATAGGGTTATAGGTTCCAACCTTCTCAATGAAACGCCCATCGCGGGGGCTCCGGCTGTCGGCCACCACGATCGAGTAGAAGGGGCGCTTTTTGGCGCCGCCACGGGCGAGACGGATTTTTAGGGACATTTACAAGCTTCTCCTTTGAGTTCTTAGCTTTTTTTATCGGTTCCGGGAAGGCCCGGCAGTCCGCCGGGTGGTAAACCGGGCAGTCCGCCCGGTTGGCCTAGGCCCGGCAGTTGCCGGCCCGACCCCAATTGCCTGAGCGCCTCGGGCGACGGCATCCCGCCACCGGGCATGCCGAAGGGCATTTTTCCTTTTCCCATCGCCTTGGCCATGTCGGCCATATTGCGGTGGAGTTTCAGCAGGCGGTTCACCTCTGCCACCTCCACGCCCGACCCCTTGGCGATGCGCGCGCGCCGGCGCCCGTTCAGCAGTTCGGGCTTCGCGCGCTCGGCTTTCGTCATTGAGCGGATAATGCCGATCTGGCGCGTGACCTGTTTGTCATCGAGTTGAGACTCGCTGATCTGGTTTTTGATTTTCTGCACGCCGGGCAGCATCCCCATCACGCCCTTGAGGCCGCCGATCTGGATGAGCTGCTGCAGTTGCTTTTCCATGTCGTCGAAATCGAAGCGGCCCTTGGCCATCTTCTTCGCGAGCTTCTCAGCTTCGGCGCGATCAACATGCTCAACGGCTTTCTCGACAAGGCCGACAATGTCGCCTTGACCGAGGATGCGGCCCGCGACGCGCGTCGCATCGAACGGCTCAAGCGCGTCGGGCCGTTCGCCGGCGCCGAGGAATTTGATCGGCAGGCCAGTGACAGCGCGCATTGAAAGCGCTGCGCCGCCGCGTCCGTCGCCATCGACGCGCGTCAGCACCAGACCGGTGAGCGGCAAGCGCGCATGGAAGCGCTTGGCCGTTTCCACGGCGTCCTGACCGGTGAGGCTGTCGGCCACCAGCAGCGTTTCGCGCGGCTTGGCGATTGCCGCGATCGACGCGGCTTCCGACATCATCTCTTCATCGATCGTGGTGCGGCCGGCAGTGTCGAGAATGAGCACGTCGTGGCCGCTTTGGCGCGCCGTTGTCAGCGCGCGCTTGGCGATGTCCTGCGGCGATTGTCCCGCCACGATCGGCAACACGTCGACGCCAATGGATTTGCCCAGCGTCTTCAGTTGTTCCATCGCCGCAGGGCGGCGCGTGTCGAGCGACGCCATCAGCACGCGGCGTTTGTCCGTCTTTGTCAGCCGGAGCGCGATCTTCGCGGTCGTCGTGGTTTTGCCCGAGCCCTGGAGGCCGGCCATCATGATGACGTTCGGCGGCTCGCCGGTGACGCGCAGGGGGTCCGGCGGGGCGTTTCCGCCCAGCGTATCGACCAGCGCATCGTGCACGATCTTGATGACCTGCTGGCCGGGCTTCACGGATTTGATGACGGCTTCGCCTACAGCCTCGGTCCGGACCTTGGCGATGAAATCCTTCACCACCGGCAGGGCGACGTCGGCCTCCAGCAGCGCCACGCGCACCTCGCGCAGCGCCGCATCGACGTCCGCCTCACTGAGCGCGCCCCGCCCGGTGAGCTTGTCGAATACCCCGCCTAACCGCTCTGAGAGCGTCTCGAACATCAAAAACCTCTTGCGCCAAAAGCCTTTAACCCCGCCGGACGATCACGTCGGGCGGGGTGCCTCGCCAGCCTCCCGAGCCTCATATGGGCTCATGTGCCGGTCAAAGCGCGCTTTTTGGTGTGGCGCGTGGGCGGGCTTTTAGGCCTGGGCGGCCTTACCGTCAAACAACAAGACGCCGCGCCACGTCCTCGCCAATGGCGAGGGACGAGGTGAGCCCCGGGCTTTCGATGCCGAATAAGCAGACCAGGCTCGCCACGCTGTCATCGATTACGAAATCGCCCTGCGGTTCGCCCGGCCCATGCAGCTTGGGACGAATACCCGCATAGTCCGGCGCGAGCGCGCCATCCGGCAGGGCGGGCCAAAAGCGGCGCATAGTTGCGTAGAAGCTCTCCGCTCGCGTTGGATCGACGCTGTAGTCTTCGTGATCAACGAACTGCAGGTCGGGCCCAAAGCGCGCGACGCCGCCAAGATCGCGCCGGTAGTGCGTGCCGAGCGCGCCGGGGATGGGCGGCGGGTAGATGAGGCGCGCGAACGGCGCCTTCGCGCCTTGCATCGCAAAGTAAGTGCCCTTGCCGAAATAGAGCGGCGGAATGCGCGCAGGCGGAAAGTCCGCAACCGCTCGCGCGCACGCCTGCGCGCCAAGCCCAGCCGCGATCACCAAGCGCGCCGCGCTCACCGTCATCGGCGCATCGCCGTCGACGCTCACTTCAAACGCATCCGCTACACGCCGCGCGCCGAGGAACGGCGCCTTCAGGGCAATCGCTCCTCCGCGCGCTTCTATCTCGCCCTCAAGCGCGAGCATATAGCCGTGCGCGTCCAGAATGCCGCTCTCGGTGGACTCGATGGCCGCCACGCAGCGCAGCTCGGGCTCCAGCGCGCGCGCCTCATCGCCGTCGAGCGACCGGACGCCTTCAACGCGATTGAGTTCGGCTTGCTTCCATAAACGCGACAGAGCCGGGATCTCGCTCTCCTCGGTCGCGACAATCAGCTTGCCGCATTTGTCGTGAGCCACGTGGTGCGAGTCCAGGAAAGCATAGAGCGCGCGCCGGCCCTCGACGCAAAGCCGCGCCTTCAATGACCCGGTGGGGTAATGCAGCCCCGCGTGGATCACTTCGGAATTGCGCGCGGACACGCCCGAACCGATTCGCGCCTCGCGCTCCAGCACCACCACGCTCAGGCCCCGCTTCGCGAGCGCATACGCGCACGCAAGGCCCACGGCGCCCGCGCCGACCACCACAGCGTCGAAATCGCTCACGGCGACATTGCGCCCGTTGTCATACGCACCTCTTGCGCGGAATTAAGTGCCCGAACGCCTAGTACAAACGATCGGTTAATCCAAAAGCAAGCAGGTTGCCCCCAAGTAGCGTGCGGGGGTTTGCTGCGTGCTGAAGTTGAACGATCCATCCATGCTCTCCGCCGCGCGCGGCCGTGTCGGGTCGTTGCGCTGGCGGTTTGTGCTCGGCGCAATCTTCGCTGCCGGCGCATCTTTCGTTCTCACGTCGGCCGCCGCCGGTTTCGGCTGGTATCTCGCGCTCTGCATGGTGATGGTCTTCGACCACATGCTCGGCAGCTCCTACGTGCAAGCGCGTGGGGAGAAGGCCCGCATGACGGCGGGCGGGCTGTTCGTGTGGGGCAGCGTTTTCTCGATCATTATCTTCGCGGCGATGCCAGTCGTGCTGGCCGCATTCGGCGGGGGACCCGGACGCGTGCTCGGCGTCCTGATGGCGGCGAGTTCGCTCGTCAGCGTGATGTTGTTCACGTTCCAGGCGCCGCGGTTCATGTTCCTCTGCGGGTTGCCGGCGACGCTCGCGCTCTTGGTGATGCCGTTCATCCCGTTCCACCAAGGTCCGGCGGACGCCCTCCAAGGCGCAGTCGGCGTCGGTTGCGGGGTTGTGGGCTTCATGGCCTACATCACGCGCGCCGCGCTCAACAACATGAAGATGGTGTCCGGCTGGAAAGCCGCGAACCAAGCCGCTAAAGAGCGCCAGCTCGAAGCCGAGCTGAAGCGGGCCGAAGCGGAAGAGGCCAACCGCGCCAAGTCCGAATTCCTCGCGGTGATGACGCACGAACTGCGCACGCCGCTCAATGCCGTGATCGGCTACGCCGAGCTCATCAACGAAGACCTCGCCGCCGAAGGCCGCGCCGAACTCGCCGACGACGCCGCGCGCATCACCGCTTCTGCGCGCCACTTGCTCGGCCTCATCGACCAGATACTCAACATGTCGAGCATCGACGCCGGCCAGGAGGGATTGTCGCTCCGCGACATCGATGTCCGCAAGCTCTTGGAAGAAGCCGTCACAACGCTACAGGAAGATGCGCGCGCCGCCGGCAACCGCATCTCCATCCGCGTCAGCGGCGACGCCGAACGCGCGCACACCGACGGCGGCAAGCTCGCCATCTCCATGGCCGCGCTCATCTCCAACGCGGTGAAGTTCACTCAGAACGGGCTTATCGCTGTCACCGCCGAGCGCGACGTCATCGACGGCAAGGACATGCTGCTGCTCGCCGTCTCCGACACGGGCATCGGCATCGAGCCAGAAAACCTTACGCGCGTCTTCATGCCGTTCACGCAGATCGACGGCGGCGTCACCCGCACCAAGGGCGGCATGGGGTTGGGCCTCTCCATCGCCCTGCGCATGGCCAACACCTTGGGCGGTGACATTGTCGCATCCAGCGAGGTGGGCTCCGGCTCGACGTTCACGGTGCGCGTGCCGCTGCGTGTGAGCACTGCGACCACGGCGCGCGCCGCGGCCTAACATCTTTTGCTTTGTGAATAGAACGGGCCGCTCCATATAGGAGAGGCCTATGGACGATCGACTTCCCGCCTCCTCGATGCCGACGCTTCGGCAGCTTCAATTCCTCATCGCGCTTCGGGCTGAGGGGAGCTTCGTGGCCGCCGCCGAGGCTGTGGGGGTCACCCAGCCTACGCTTTCCGCCGGGATCAAAGACTTAGAGGTGACGCTCGGCGCCACCCTCGTAGAACGCGGCCGCACCGGCGCGGTGCTGACACCCGCCGGGGAAGACGCCGCCGAACGCGCCGCCCGCGCGCTCAGCGAAGTCGATGAACTGGTGCGCTCCGTGCAAGCGGCGGGCGAACCGTTTTCCGGGACCTTCCGCCTCGGCGCGATCCCCACGATCGCGCCATTCCTC
>JAEWNX010000395.1 GCA_023461135.1 Pseudomonadota bacterium | reverse complement strand
GCCAGGCGAATGCGCGCGGGCACCGCGGTTTCGCCGAAGCCCGGCAGCAGCATGATCATTGCCCCCGTCCGCGCGAACAAAAGCGCAGTGGCCCAAATCTCTACGCCGTAGAGCGTCAGGCCCATCTAGAACGCCGCGATGCGCTGAAAGACGTCCTGCATGAAGCCGCCCAGCAGGCCGCCCATGATCGGCAGGAAGAGCAGGATGGCGAAGAAGATCGAGAGGATTTTCGGCACGAAAACCAGCGTCTGCTCCTGGATTTGCGTCAGCGTCTGCAGGAGCGAAACGACGAGGCCGACCACGAGGCCCACGATCATCGGCCCGGCCGCCACCAGCACCGTGACCCAGATGGCTTCGCGGCCAAGGTCGAGCACTTCAGCGCCGTTCATGGGGCCTCCTCGCCCGGCAAATTCTGCCGGGCCATAGGCTCAAGGACGCCTGACGCGGTTAACGGCGCGTTTCCCTCTGCTCACGCGCGCGTGAAGCTTCCGCAATACCTGAATGGCCACACGCGCCGGGCGAAAGCGTGCTTTCGCCGTCACACCGGAACTGAGTTTCTCACAGAGGCATCCGAAATACCGAATCGTCCTCATCTTGGCTTCAGGCGTGCATGAAACTTTGGGGCCATCCCAAGCGTAGTTCGCGCCTGGGAAACGCCTGAGGCTGATGATGTTGAAGTCGATCGCTCTCTTCTTCCGGGGCCTGTTTGGCCGGCGCGAAGACGATTTCAAATCGCTCTTGATCGCCGACCTCGGCATCGAGCGCTAAGAAGCGCCGCCCGCTTCTAACCGCCCGGCGGCGCGCCGGCGGCGAAGCTCTCTATCAGGCTCCCCGCCACCAATCGCCACCCATCCACGAGCACGAAGAAGATCAGCTTGAACGGCAAGCTGATGGTCACCGGCGGCATCATCATCATCCCCATCGCCATCAAGAGCGAAGCGACCACCAGGTCGATGATGATGAACGGCACAAAGAGCATGAAGCCGATCTCGAAGGCCCGTCTCAGCTCCGACACCATGAAGGCCGGGGCCAGAATGCGCAGCGGCGTCTCCTCAGCGCTGGCGGGCGGGGTTTCCAGGCGCGCCATGTCGATGAAGAGCATCAAGTCTTGCTCGCGCGTCTGGCTGACCATGAACGTCTTCAGCGGCGCGACGATGCGCGGAAAAGCCTCGTCCAGCGGCATTTCCTCTGACATCACCGGGCCGATGCCAGCCTCATAAGCCGCCTGCCAGACCGGCTGCATCACGAACGCCGTCAGAAAGAGCGACAGCGACACGATCACCACGTTCGGCGGCGCCTGCTGCAAACCGATCGCCGTCCGCAGCAGCGACAGCACCACGACAATGCGCACAAAGCTCGTCGTCATGATCAGGATCGACGGCGCCAGCGACAGCACCGTGATCAGCGCAGCGAGCTGCAGGACGCGCGCCGTCAGCCCATCGCCCGTACCGAGATTGATGCTGAGGGCGGGATTGGCCGCGGCCGCGTAAGCCGTCCCCATGCCGACCATCAGCGAAAGGCAGAAGGAAGCGGCGAGGATGATGATCCAGGATTGCGCCGAGTGGCGCCGCTTCGGCCCGCTCACGTCTCACCCCCAGCCGCCGGCATGTCCTTCGCCGCCATGTCCGCCACAACGACATCTCCGCCCGGCCCGCAGAGAATGAGATGCTCGCGCTCATCGCAGCGCACGATCACCAGGCGCCGGCGCGGATCGATCATCAGGCTTTCGCTGACGCGCATGCGCCTTGGCCCTTGCCCATTCGCCTGCAGCATGCCGAGCCGGCGCGCGCCCCACGCGCAGCCGACGATCAGCGCCAATGTCGCGATGAGCGCAAACAGCGCGCGCGCCCAATCCAGCCAATCCAAAGCCCGCCTCCGTTCTGGAGAGGTCCTCTGGCTCGGCTGGTTTGGTAAACGAGACCTTAATTTGCGCGCCCGAAATTAAGTCGCGCTTAACCATGAGCCGCTCCACTAGGCAAAGTTTGCAGCGCTGAGTCGGACCGCTCTTTGGATCTCGGAAGCACACCCTTTTTCGGCATGCTGCGCGCGCGGCTGGATCAGCTCTCCGAGCGCCAGCGCCTTATCGCCGAGAACATCGCCAACGCATCCACGCCCGGGTACCGGCCGCGGGATGTGGATACGTCGAGCTTCGAGCGCATGGTGACGACAGCTTCGAGCGGCGGCGGAGGCGTCACGCTAGTGCGCACCAATCCCGGCCACATGACGTCGGGCGGCAGCGCAGGCTCAGTCCAAATCGTCACGCGCGACGACAGTGAAACCACGATCGACGGCAACGCCGTGGTGCTCGAGGAGCAGATGGCGCGCGCCGCCGAGACGCGGATGCAGTTCGAAACCGGAATCGCGCTCTACCAGAAGGGCCTCGAACTGGTCCGCATGGCCGCCAGAGCGCCGGGGAGATAACGGCAGATGACCGACATCAACGCCGCCATTGCTGCTGCTGCATCGGGCATGCGTGCGCAGACCGTGCGCATGCGCGTCGCCGCCGAGAACGTCGCCAACGCTTCCTCCACCGGCGACAATCCGAACGAAGAACCGTTTCGCCGGCGTATTCCGCTGCTGGAATCCACGAACCTCACGTCCGGCGCCGTCGGCGTGCGCGTCACGGGCGCACGGTTCGACATGAGCGATTTCCGCCAGGAGTATAACCCGGGTCATCCGGCGGCGGATGAAGACGGCTATGTGCGGCTGCCCAACGTGGACACGCTGGTCGAGATGATGGATTTGCGCGAGGCCACGCGCGCGTACGAAGCAAACCTCAACATGATCGAAGCGGCGCGCACGATGACGACGCGCGCGCTCGATCTTCTGCGGAGATAGTCATGGCGATCGATCCGGTTTCGGCCGCGCGCGCGTACCAGCAAGCGGCGCAAGCGACACAAGGCGCTGGTGGAACAGACGGCGCCGAAAGTATGGACTTCGGCTCGCTGGTCCAGGAAGCGATCCGCCAAGCCGGCGCCAGCGCAACGCAAGCAGAAAACCAGGCGCTGCAGGTTGCGGCGGGCCAAGCCAATATCGTCGATGTCGTAACGGCGATCGCCGCCGCGGAAACGCAATTACAGACCGTCATTGCTGTGCGGGATCAGGTCATCCAGGCCTATCAAGAAATCCTGCGCATGCCGATTTAGCGAGCACAGCCGGAACTTTTTCGATCACATTTTTGGAACAGCGTCTTTTTCCCGTGCGTTTGTGAACGTCGCGGCTGTTCCGCCGCGCGCTCATTAACA
>JAEWNX010000394.1 GCA_023461135.1 Pseudomonadota bacterium | reverse complement strand
GCGCCATCGGCATCGCGCTGCTGCCGGCGCGCGCGCGCCGCCTCCAGCGCACCATGGGCCTCGATTGCATCGTTGTCGATTACCTCCAGCTCGTCACGTCCTCCTCACGCAAGAGCGACGGGCGTGTCCAGGAAGTCAGCGAGATCACGCAGGGGCTGAAAGCGCTGGCCAAGGACCTCAAAGTCCCGGTGGTCGCGCTCTCGCAGCTCTCGCGCCAGGTCGAAACGCGCGACGACAAGCGCCCTCAGCTCTCGGACCTCCGGGAATCGGGTTCGATCGAACAGGATGCGGACGTGGTCTTGTTCGTGTACCGGGAAAGCTACTATCTAGAGCGCGCCGAGCCGCGCGAGGGCACAGACGAGCACATCGCGTGGATGCGGAGCCTAGACGAAGTGCGCAACCAGGCCGAAGTCATCATCGGCAAACAGCGCCACGGTCCGATCGGGAAAGTGAAGCTCTTCTTTGACAGCCGCTACACCAGATTCGGCAACCTCGCCCGCACCGCCTAGGCCCAGGCTCGCACGGCTAAAGGTCGATCACGCCTCGATCGTCGAGAACTGGCGCTTCTTCAAAAAGCAGGCGCCGAGCGCGGCGGTGTCGGCGGTGGTGAAAGCGGACGGCTACGGCCTGGGCGCTGTGAACGCCGCGCGCGCTTTAGCGCAAGCGGGCGCGCGCGTGTTCTTCACGGCTACCAGCGCCGAAGCGCTTTCGGTGCGCAAAGCGATCGGCGATGGCCCGCAAGTGTTCGTGCTCAACGGCGTGACGGCGGAAGACGCCGAGATGCTCTCCGGCGCCAAACTGATGCCGGTGCTCAACTCCATCGCACAGATTCAGCTTTGGAACGCGCGCGGGCCGGCGGCGCTGCACATCGACACCGGCATGAACCGCCTCGGCATCGGACCTGAAGAGCTGACGCAATCCATGGTCGCGCTTAAGGGTACGACACTCGCGCTGGTGATGAGCCATCTCGCTTGCGCATCGGACGTGAAGCACGAAAAGAACGCGGTGCAACTGAAGCGCTTCGTCGACGCCGCAACGCTCTTCCCGAAAGCGCCGCTGAGCCTTGCCTCTACCGGCGGCATTCTCATCGGCCCCGATTATCATTTCGATCTCGTCCGCCCCGGCATCGGTCTTTATGGTAATGGCGGGCTCGATGCGGACAATCCTCCACTTTCCGCGGCCGCAACGATCGAAGCGCCGATCCTGCAAGTCCGCGACGTCGAGGCCGGCGAAACGTTCGGCTATGGCGCGACCTTCACCGCGACGAAAAAGATGCGCGCCGCCACCGTCGCTATGGGTTACGCGGACGGCTACTTGCGGTCGCTGAGCGGGCGCGGCTATGGCTTCTTCGCGGGCGCGAAGCGTCCGTTGTTGGGGCGGGTGTCGATGGATTTGGTCATCCTGGACGTGACGGGAAGCGCGGAAGCACACGCTGGCGCGATGGTCGAGTTCTTGGGGCCGAACGCGCCGCTCGAAGAGATCGCGACGCTGTCCGGCACGCTGCCATATGAGATTCTAACGACGTTCGCTGGCACGGTGCGGAAGACGGGCGCGCGTACGTGAATCCACTCGCAGCAATCGGCCGCGCGGTTCTCGCTATCCTGGCGGAAACGGGACGCTTCTCCGCGTTCGCCGGACGCGCTGTTGCGGCGTGCTTTTCGCCGCCGATGTTTCTCGGCCAGTTCGCGCGCCAGTGCGCGCAGATCGGGTATTTCTCGCTCCCCGTCGTCGGTGTCACCGCCGTGTTCATCGGCGCGGCGCTTGCGCTGAACATCTATGTCGGCGGGGCGCGCTTTAACGCCGAGCAATTCGTGCCGAACATCGTGGTGCTCGGCATCACGCGCGAGCTCGGCCCCGTGCTCGCTGGTCTCATGCTCGCGGGCCGCGTCAGCGCCGGCATCGCCGCGGAGATCGGCACGATGCGCGTGACCGAGCAAGTCGATGCGATGACGACGCTCTCGACCGATCCGTTCCGCTTCCTCATCGCTCCGCGCGTGCTGGCGGCGACTTTGTGTTTGCCCATCCTCGTTCTCGTCGCCGACATTATCGGCGTGATGGGCGGCTATCTCGTCGCGGTGAACAGCCTCGATTTCAACGGCGCAACTTATCTGCGCAACACCTTCGAGTTCATGGAGCCCCAGGACGTCATCCTCGGCCTCGTGAAAGCCGCCGTGTTCGGCTTCATCATCGCCGCCGTCGGCTCCTACCAAGGCTATCACTCCAGCGGCGGCGCCCTCGGCGTCGGCCGCGCGGCGACCAACGCGGTGGTTGGCGCGATCGTGCTCATTCTGGCGGTGAACTACCTCATCACCGCGTTCTTCGTGGAGTGAGCGCAATGCCTGCGAAACTCGCTCTCGTCGGCCTGAAGAAAAAACTCCGCGGCCGCCAGGTGCTGGATGGCGTCACCATCGACGTCGCGCCGGGCAAGTCGCTCGTTATCATCGGCGGCTCGGGCGTCGGCAAATCGGTGACGCTGAAATGCGCGCTGGGGTTGATGAAGCCTGACAGCGGCCAAGTGCTGGTGGACGGCGCGGACATCACGCGCATGCCGCCGGAAATCCGCCAGCGCGTGATGCGCAAGTTCGGCATGTTGTTCCAAGGCGGGGCGCTGTTCGACAGCCTCACCGTCTGGGAGAACATCGCCTTCCGCCTCATCTACGCCGACAAAGTGAACCGCACCGAAGCGCGCGAGCGCGCCATCGAGACGATGCGCAAAGTGCGTCTGGCGCCCGAGTTCGCCGATGTGCGGCCGATCGAACTTTCCGGCGGCATGCAAAAGCGCGCAGGCCTTGCGCGCGCGATCATCGCCAAGCCGGATATTCTATTCTTCGACGAACCCACCACCGGCCTCGATCCCATCACGGCCGATGCGATCAACGATCTCATCGTGGAAATGTCGAAAGAACTCGGCTGCGCCGCCGTTTCGATCACGCACGACATGGCGTCCGCGCGCAAAATCGCCGACGAAATCGCCATGCTGCACGCCGGCAAGATCGTCTGGCGCGGGCCCGCGGCGAGCATCGACAACAGCGGCAACACCATGGTCGATCAATTCGTCGCCGGCCGGGCGGACGGGCCGATCCAGGCTATCGTCTAGTCCTCGCTCAACCCGGCGCTCACGCGGAACATGTGGCCGTCCGGATGGCGAAGGTGGAATTCGCGCACGTTCCACGGCTCGTCGGTCGGCGGGTAGGTAACAATCATCCCATGGCCGAGCGCGGTCTGATGCATCGCATCCACTTCCGCCGGCGCGCTCACCCACCAGCTCATCCACACGCCATCGGTGACATCATCGCCGGCAAAGCGCGGCATGATTGTCCCGCGCGAGCCTTGGCCGCCGCGGCAAAGGAAAATCTCCGCCTTCTCGCTGCATATGCTGCCGAAGTCCGGATCGGCGTCGCCAATTGGCCATGTGAAGCCCTTGCGCCAGCCCAGCTTCTCGAACCAAGCGACGCTCTCGGTGATGTTCGACACGTTGAGGATCGGCGTCACGTTCTGTACCGGCATTGAAATGCCCTCCTGCGCGCGCAATCTTGACCATCGGCGACGATGATAGGAGCTGCTCATGGCGACGCAATCGAGGATGGTTGAACTCGGCTCAAGCGCGCCAGATTTCGTGCTGACCGATCCGGAGGGCGGGGCGTGGGCGCTGGGCAAGGTTGCGGGCGACGGCCCCGTGCTGGTCGCCTTCATTTGCAATCACTGCCCGTACGTCGTGCACATCGCAGACGCCTTCGCGACGTTCGCCAGCGAATATAAGGACAAGGGTTTGGCGACCGTCGCGATCAGCGCCAACGACATCGCTACGCACCCGCAAGACGGCCCGGACAAGATGGCCGAGTTCGCGCGCGCGCATCACTTCACGTTTCCTTACCTCTATGACGAGACACAGGAGACAGCGAAGGCGTACGGCGCGGTCTGCACGCCAGACCTCTTCTTGTTCGATGCGCGCAAGACGCTAGTCTATCGCGGGCAGTTCGACAGTTCGCGCCCCGGCCGCGGCGCGCCCACGGGCGCCGACCTGCGCGCGGCGGCGGACGCCGTGCTTGCCGGGCGCAAGCCCAACGCCAATCAAACGCCGAGTGTCGGTTGCTCGATTAAATGGAAGCCCGGCAACGCGCCTGATTAGGAGCAGCGTAGTGCGGTAGTCTCGCGCGGCTCTTCACCGGCGCCGTTGATCACGACCTCCAACGCCTCCTCGCTCGAAGCGCGCACGTCGACGGTGAGCGTCACCGGTTCGCCCGGCGCATCCTCCACGCCCATCTCGCGCCGGACGAGGTCGAGCACGATCTGGTTCTGCCGGTTGATGCTCCAGGTCCCTGTGCCCCATTCGTCGTAGAACGCGGTGTTGTCGGGCCGGAGGCCCATTCCGTCGCCTGACGCGCACGAACCGTCGAACGACCAGGTGCCGATGATGGTCTCGTGATCAAGCCGCGGTGGCAACGGCGTCTGAGTTTTCACTGCGGTCGGCGCTGGCGCGGGCGCCGCCTTTTGCTTCTCGGCCGGCTGGCCGCACGCCGCCAAAAAAGCCGCGGCGCACACGAGAAAACGCATCTTCATAA
>JAEWNX010000393.1 GCA_023461135.1 Pseudomonadota bacterium | reverse complement strand
GTCGTTCTGCACTTGAGAGGCATTCGCTATTCTAGTTGCGAATGGTTTGCAAGTGTGGCGACGCCACAGGGACCGAAACAAAAAGGCGCGCCGGGGGCGCGCCTCAAGGCAGAGATGAGGGGTTTTGTCGCTAGATGTTCAAACGCGTGTCGCGACGCGGTCCGCAGCAGGGCCGGTGAGTCGTGCGCGTCGATCCTGCGGCTGCGCCGGGCGCAGCAATTCGATTGCATCGTAACGGGCGCACCACTCTTCGCGGCTCAAGCGCTTTACGGTGCGATCTGCGGGCGTGTTCATCGCGCGACTCCGTTGATGTTTACGAAGATGCGCCCAGCCCCCCTTGGGTGCAATTCGGACAGGCGGACTAAGACAGATGGCGGGGTGGAGAACCAGTTCCACCTACGCCGCGGAAGTTCCCTGTGTCGCGTTAGCCATGCTGCCTGAAACCTTCGCCGTGAAGGCGAAAAGGCGCTGTGTTGCGCGAACGGGGGCGTAAGGTGGCGCTGGCGTCTGCGCGGCGGGCAGACGCTCCCCCCCGGACGAACCGCCTCACGAGCTTCAGCCCTATGTCGCCATCCCGCGTCGCCTGGGTCGATTATGCTAAAGGCATCTGCATCATCCTCGTTGTGATGATGCACGCGGTCACGAGCTATGCGGTGCTCGTGCCTGGCTGGACGTGGCTGCACAACGTCGTCGAGTTCGCGTTCCCGTTCCGAATGCCGGACTTCTTCCTGATCGCGGGTTTGTTTCTCTCGCGCACCATCGACGGGCCGCTGACAAATTACATCGACAAGAAAGTCGTCCACTTCTTCTACTTCTACGCCCTCTGGCTCGTGATCCAGTTGTTCTTCGTCGAGCTGGACGTGCTGGTCGCCAATCCGGCGGCGTGGGGCGCGCAAGTCCTGTGGGGGCTAGTCGATCCTTACCAGACCATGTGGTTCGTCTACATGCTGGCGGTGTTCTACATATTCACGCGCCTTATCCGGAAAGTGCCGGTGGCGTTCGTGTTCGCGGGCGCGGCGCTCCTGCAGACGTTCTACCACGCGGGCTTCGAAACCGGCTGGAGCGTGATCGACCGCTTCATGGACCGCTATCTCTATTTTTTCGTCGGCTACGCCTGCGCGCCCGTCGTTTTCCAGTTTGCCGCCAAAGCAGGGGAGCGCGCGCTCGTCACCATCCCGCTGCTCGTGGCCTGGGGCGTGCTCAATTGGACCATGGTGCAGTACGATCTGCATGAATCACCGCTGACCAGCATTGTGATGGCGTTCATGGGCGCAGGCGCCGTGGTGGCGACCGGATCGCTTCTGTCACGCACAAAAATCGGCGAGCCGATCCGTTATGCGGGCGCAAACTCGATCGTGGTCTACCTGTCGTTCGTGATCCCGATGAAGGTCGCGCACAAATTCTTCTTCATGACGGGGGTCGTCTCGGACGTTGGTACGATCATGGCGATCACCACCGCGTTCGCGGTCGTGACGCCGCTCGTGTTCCACTACTTCATCAAGGACACGCCGCTGAACTTCCTCTACGTGCGCCCGCAGATGTTCCGCCTCACCGGCCCGCCGAAGTCGCGCGAAGCGAATGCTGAAGCGCCGATCGCCCCGCAAGTGCGCGCGCCGGACGCGACTTAGAAAGGCGGCGGCGCGTCCTTGGTCTGACCGAAGACGTCGTGGAACGATGCGCGCAGCGCCGCGTCCGCATCGCTCATCGTCACCGGCAGGCCGAGATCGACGAGACTCGTCACGCCGAATTGCGGGCCGGAAATGCCGCACGGCGTGATGCCGGAGAAATGCTCCAGCTCCGGCTCCACGTTGAAGGCGATGCCGTGATAGCTCACCCATTTACGCAGGCGCACGCCGATCGCCGCGATCTTGTCCTCGCGCGTCCATCCAGGCCCTTTGCGCTCGACCCATACGCCGACGCGGCCTTCTCGCACTTCGCCGTTCACGTTGAAGCGCTCGAGGGCGCCAATGATCCAGCGCTCCATGTCATGCACAAAGCGCGTCACGTCGCGTCCGCGCGTGCGCAGGTCGAGCATGACGTACGCCACGCGCTGACCCGGACCGTGATAGGTGAACTGGCCGCCGCGCCCGGTCTTGAAGACGGGAAAGCGCTCTGGATCGAGCAGATCGCCCTCTTTTGCGCTGACGCCGGCGGTGTAGAGCGGGGGATGTTCCAAGAGCCAAACGAGTTCGCCCGCTTCGCCCGCGGCAATCGCCGCGGCGCGCGATTCCATCGCGGCGACGGCCGCTTCGTACTCCGTCAGGCCCGGAGAGATCGCCCAACCAACCGCTGTGTTCACGCGCCTGCAACCCTTTCCGGTTCGACTAGGACAGAATCAAAGATGGGATGCGTCCTTGTCCAGCAAAACCCAGGTCCACCGTGTCGATGTCGAACTCGCGGTTGTGCTCGGCCGCTGCCGAATGCCGATGCAGCAGCTCCTGCGCATGGGCCGCGGCGCCGTGATTCCCTTGGATACGAAGGAGGCGGATCAGCTCTGGATTCTCGCCAACGGCCATCCAATCGCACGTGGCGAGATCACGATCCAAGGCGACCGGTTATGCATTGCCGTCACCGAGGCGGCGGATGTGCATGAATTCAACGCGGCGGCGTGACCGCGGTCAAAACCCTCTAGACAAACTTACCTTTCCGTTCATGTTCCCCTCAGGCGCGGGACGCCAGTGTCTGCACCGCGCGCCAGAGCCGGCGCGCTTCACTACGGGGAAACTACATGTCGTCTATCGCACGCACTCTCGCCGCCGCTGCGGCGCTCGCCGCTATGGCCACGGCTGGCGTTGCAGTCGCGCAAAACTACAGCCTGAACCCGACCTACGGGACGCTGAACCTTTCCGCCGGATTCCGGCCCGACCCGCAGGTTGTGAATCTCCAATCGGGCGGCAGCCGGAATGCGCAAGGCCTCAGCTCGTCCTGCCGCGGTTTCATCGCTGATGCGCCGGACG
>JAEWNX010000392.1 GCA_023461135.1 Pseudomonadota bacterium | reverse complement strand
GCCGTCGCCGCCGCGACCGATCCTGACGCCTCGCCCACCGAGCAGATCGCGGCGGTCGAGGCGCCCGCGCGCGCGGTGGACGTGCGCACCGCCCCGAGCGAACAGCCGATCGACTTTTCCGGTCTCCAGGCCTTCAACGCCGATCTCGAACTCGTCACCGCCGCGGTGCTCGTGCAACACATGCGCATCGACCGGGCGCGGCTCAATCTCGTCATCAACGACGGCTACTTGGCCGCGACGCTGCACAATGTCTCGCTCTATGGCGGCTCAGGACGCGGCCGTTTCGAGATCGACGCGCGCGAGCCGGCCACGCGCATCGTCCAGGATCTGGCGTTCAACAACATGGATGCGCGCCGTTTCCTCGGCGACGCGATCAACTTCGCCAATATCGAAGGACGGATGGAAGGCTCGCTGAACATTCGCGCGCGCGGACGCACGCAAAGCGAATTCCTGTCGAGCGTCGACGGCCGCACTCATATCGAAATCGTGTCCGGCACGTTGCATGGCGTCGACCTCGGCGGCGTCGCCACGACCATCCGCAACGCGCTACGCGGCGAGCTGATCGCACCGGAGGCCGAAACCGAGTTTCACGGCGTCTCCGCCACCTTCGCCATCGCCGACGGCGTGTTCGCCAGCGACGACCTGTCTTTCAACACGCCGGACCTGCGCATTCCCGGTGTGGGCGTCATCGACGTGCCGCGCCGGCGTCTCGATCTGCGGCTCTCGCCGCGCTCGCCGCGCGGCGGCGTCGCTGTGCCGTTCTCGATCCGCGGACCGTGGGGCCAGTTCTCCTACGCCAGCGACATGAACGACCGCGTGCAGCACGAACTCTTGCCGCGCATTCGCGAAGTGGAAGCGGCGGCGCGGCAAGCGCAGACGGCGCCTTAAAGGGTGCGCCGGCGGACCGAGGCCCGCGGTTGGAATCACAACATCCATTACCATGGTTTCGTACTGGATCTGCTGCCTGCAGGATGTAGGCGCGCCCTGGATGTCGGATGCGGAGAAGGATCGCTGGCGCGCAAGCTGGCCCGACATTGCGACGAGGTCGTCGCAATCGATAGTGACGCCGCAGCACTTGCACGCGCGAGAGAGCGGAGCGCGGGCGGCTCGCGCATCGTTCTGCACCATGGCGACGTGTTGGCGCGCGAGTTGCCGGACGCCAGTTTCGATTTCATCGCTGTGGTGGCGACTCTGCATCATCTGCCGCTCGAGTCAGCGCTGATCCGCTTTCGCGATTTGCTGCGATCGGGCGGAACGCTCGCCGTCGTCGGCCTGTATAAGCTCAACACACCCATGGATTACCTGATGGCTGCTTTGGCTGCGCCGCTGAGCTGGATCATCCGGCATCGACTTGACGAGGCCGAGGTTGGCGCGCCCCTCATGGCTCCAAAACAGACGCTGCAGGAAATTCGGCGGGCCGCGACTGCTTTGCTGCCCGGCGCGCGCCTAAGGAGACGATTGTTCTTTCGCTACACACTTGCGTGGCGCAAGCCATGACGGGGTCGAAGACGCAGCAAGCGCAGGTCTTCTGGACCGCGGCGGGGCTCCTGCTTGCGCCGGCGGGAGGCGGATTGCGCCATGGAAAACCCACAAATCGCGCCGTGGACAGGGCTGGGACGCGCCGCTATAGACCCTCGCTCCGCGCCGGGGTCTAGATTCCGCGAGCGGATGCCTGGGTAGCTCAGTTGGTAGAGCAGCGGATTGAAAATCCGCGTGTCGCTGGTTCGATTCCGGCCCCAGGCACCAGGCTTCGCTGGGCTCGGCGAGCCGGCGTTCCCACCCGCGACGCTTCGGCGAGCCGGCGTTCCCACCCGCGACGCTTCGGAGGGCTTACGCCAGACAAGCCTTGCCTCCGCCGCGCCAGGGAACGAAATTCCTCTCCGGACCTTGGACGGCTTATTGGGAGGCAAGCATGTGCGAACTTCACGGGGACGTTGAGAACCTCCCAGCCGTTGGCCGGCGCGCGGTTTTGCGCGGGGCAGCCGCAACCGCCCTGTTGGGCGTGGCCGGCGCCTGCACGACGCCAAACCCCGAAACCGGCCGCAACCAACTCATCCTGATCGATGACGCGCAATTGCAGCAGGCTTCGCTGCAGGCCTGGGCGCAGATGCGCCAGCAAGTGCCGGCCTGGAGCAACGCCGCCGCGCAGCGCCGCCTCGAAACGGTCGGACGCCGCGTCGTCAACGCCGCCGGCCGCGGCAATCAGAACTGGGAATTCCAGCTTTTCAACAGCGATCAGAAGAACGCGTTCGTGCTGCCCGGCGGACAAGTGGGCTTCTATCGCGGTCTCTACGAGATCTGCGACAAGGACGATTGGATGGCGACGGTGCTGGGGCACGAGACCGGCCACGTCACCGGCCGTCACGCCGCCGAGCGCTACAGTCGCGAAGTGGCGACGCAAACCGCGCTGCAAGTCGTGGGCACGCAGATCAACAGCCAGATCGCAATGGCTGCGCTCGGGCTTGGGGCGCAGGTCGGCGTGAGCCTGCCATTCAGCCGCGAGCAGGAGGCCGAGGCCGACATTCTCGGTCTGCGTTACATGCGCGCCGCAGGCTATGACGTGCGCGAAGCGATTCCGTTCTGGACGCGGATGCAGCAAGGCGGCGGCTCGCGTCCGCCGGAATTTCTGTCGACGCACCCAGACCCGGACAACCGCATCGCCCGCATCCGCAACTATATCAACGAGCAGGGTTGGGGGCCGGTCTAACGGTCAGGGCCGAATGGTACCGCCTCCCGGGCTCGAACCGGGGACACCTGGTTCCACAAACCAGTGCTCTAACCAACTGAGCTAAGGCGGCATGTTTCGGGGCGCGGAAGCTAGCGTCCCGCTTCGCCGTAAGCAAGGCATAGCTAAGTGCTTGATCGGACGAGCCAAGAGGCGAGTAGCGCGGCGCTGAAGAGCGCACATGCGCGTTACGCGGCGTACACCGCGCGCGCCTGCGGTTATGCATTCGAATCGCGCGACGGTGCGGACGGCTACCTCTTTGAAGTGCGTGACGGCCCGCGCAGCGCCCTCTTTGCTGCGGGCGCAGGCTCACCTTACGCCCTCAACGACGCGCGCGCGGCCTCGATCGCGCGCGACAAGGCGTTCTGCGCCGAAGTGCTGCGCGCGGCGGGCGTCCCGGTGCTGCCCGGGGACATGTTCTTCGTCACCAAACGATGGGCGGAGATGCGCGGGCCAGGCCGCGAACTGGAAGACGCGCTCGCCTACGCCAAGGGCGCCGCTTATCCGGTATTCTGCAAGCCGGTCTCGGCGTCGAACGGGCTTTATGCGGAAGTGATTGAGGACGCCGACGCTTTTGCGGACTACGTGACCCGCGTCTCCCGCGAGCATTTCGCTATTCTGGTTCAGCCGTACGTGCGTGGGCGAGAGCATCGCGTCTTCGTGCTGGATGGGCGCGTGCTGTTCTCGTATCGAAAATCAACGCCCCATGTCGTTGGGGACGGCGTGTCGACACTGCAAGCCTTGATCGCGGCGGCGCCGCGCGCT
>JAEWNX010000391.1 GCA_023461135.1 Pseudomonadota bacterium | reverse complement strand
AGGAGTGAAAAACCTCCCGCGACGGCGCCGGCGAGCAAAGACCGCAACGGGGCGCGTTCGACGCGCGTCTCGCCGAACTCGAAAGAGACGAAGCGGACACCCTAAGAGACTACCTCGGCGCGTCCGGCGCGCCCCGCCTCCTGCTTTTTTCCAGCGCGGGAACGGCAAAAAAGTCAAACCGCATCGGCGGCGCCTTCGCTTGTCCGCTGTTGCGCACTATCGTGCTGGAGAGCGAGGCCGCGATGTCCAAACCGATAACCGAAAAGCTGCTCAAGGACTTTCTCGACGCGTTTAACCGTCACGACCTCGACGCCATCATGGACTTCTTCGCCGAGGAGTGCGTCTTCTACATGCCGCGCGGGAAAAAGCCGCGCGGCGATCGGTTCGTCGGCAAAGAGGACGTGCGCGCCGGCTTGGCCAAGCGCTTCGAGGGCATCCCGGACGTTCACTACGGCGACGACAGACACTGGGTTTGCGGCGACAAGTTCGGCGTGTCCGAATGGACGCTGACGGGCGCGTCGACCTCCGGGCAACGGATCGAAGTGCGCGGCGTCGACCTGCTGGAGTTCGCGCAGGGGAAAATAACGCGTAAGGACTCGTTTTGGAAAATCGTGGCCGCGTAGGGCGTCGCCTGCCCTACGCACAAGATTGTTCCAAACCGCCCGAAGAAAAGCCGGAACGTTTGCTCACCAGCCACATCGGATGATTGCGCGCGGCGAAGCTTGCGCTCGCCCGCGGCGCCGCGATGGAGGTGAATGTGAGTGAAGCCAGAACGCCTGCGAACAACGAAAGTGAAACGTCGACTACGCGCCGCACAATCATGGAGGCTGCAGGCATCGGCCTTCTGGCGGCGCCGCTGCTGGCCGGCTGTGCGACAGCCGCCGCGGACACGCCGCCGGCCGTGGATCCCAATTCGCTCTACCAACGCCTGGGCGGCGCGTTCGCGATCGCCGCCGTGGTCGATCACTTCAGTGACGCGCTGATCCGCAATCCAATTGTGGGACAGCAATCGCAGAATCCGCAGCTCGCAGAATGGCACACGCGCAATCTTGGCCGCCTGCCTGGACTGAAATTCATGCGCACCTTGTGGGTGTGCAATGTCTCTGGCGGGCCGTTTCAATACACGCCGGTGCGGCCCGGGCGCACCAATGTGGGCTTGGAAGAAGCGCACCGCGATCTGCGCATCTCCCCGGCCGAGTTCGACGAAGTCGCCGCCGAACTCGGCCGCACGCTCGATCATTTCAGTGTGCCTGCGCACGAAAAGACCGAAGTGTTGACCGCCTTCGCCGCGCACAAGGATGAAGTAACCGAAGGTTACCGCGCCGCGCACAGATGACTGCGCAATGCACTTAGCCGGCGTGAATCGCCTTCACCATCGCCTTCACGGCATCCGGCTGCTTCAGCCCGCCCTCGCGCGTTAGCGTGCGCCAGGTGTGATAGCTCAGTGCGAGCGAGAGCATGGGGCGCTGTTTCGCGTTCAGCGCTGACCCCAGCACCTCATGCCATTTCGCAATCCCCGGCGCGTAGCGCAGCGCGCTGATCTCGCGCACCAGCTCGTAGTGCTCCGCATCACGCAGCACGCACGCGAGCAGGCCTTCGTTGCGTTCGAACCAGGCGTAGATCGCGCGCAAGCCGACGCGCAGGCGTTCGGCAGGGTCCGCCACGGCGCGCCAAGCCTCCGCGTCGGGCAGCGGATCGCGTTCCTGCACTTGCCCCGAGCACGCCATCGCGATGCTGCGTTCGTCCGGAAAGTGCTTGTAGAGCGTGTGCCGCTGCACGCCGGCCTTGTCGGCGATCATGCTGACGGTGGTGTTGGCGGGGCCAACGGTCGAGTGCAACTCCACCGCCGCTTCGACGATGCGCCGGCGCGTCTCGGCCTGGCTCTCGGCGCGGCGCTTGAGGGTATAGTTGCGGGCCATTTCAATTTTCACTACACAGTGGTGTGCAGTCATATGGACTGCCGCTTTTAATTTGGCTACACATACGTGTATTGTCAAATACCAAAGGGGAAAACGCCGTGGAAACAAGGATCAACGAGATCGCCGACGGCGTCTTCCGGCTCTCTACCTTTATCCAGCAAGTCCCGCCCACCGGCCTTGCGTTCAACCAATTCCTCATCGTCGGCGACGAGCCTCTCCTCTTCCACACCGGCATGCGCGGCCTTTTCCCGCTCGTGCGCGTGGCGGTCAGCAATGTGATGCCGCCTGAGAATCTGCGTTGGATCAGTTTCGGCCATTACGAAGCCGACGAATGCGGCTCGATGAACGACTGGCTTGCCGTCGCGCCGCAGGCGCAGATCGCGCACGGCATGACAGCGGTGGGCGTGTCGCTCAACGACATGGCCGATCGCGCGCCCCGCATGCTGAAGAACGGCGAAGTGATCGATCTCGGCGGCAAGCGCGTCCGCTATCTCGATACCCCGCATGTCCCGCACGGCTGGGAAGCAGGTCTCATGTACGAAGAAACCACCGGCACGCTGCTCTCCGGCGATCTCTTCACTTCGTACGGCGAGCACCCGGCATTGACCGACAAGGACATTGTCGGGCCCGCCATCGCCAGCGAGGACATCGCCAATTATTCCGCGCTCAACCCCGCCATGGGCACGACACTGCGCAAGCTCGCAGAACTGAAGCCGCGCACCATCGCACTCATGCACGGCCCCGCCTATCAGGGCGACGGCGCTGCCGCCCTAACAGCGCTCGGTGACGACTATGACCGCCGCATGCTCGCTAAGGTGCGAGAGTACGATTTGAACTGATCCCGAAGAAAAAGGGCGGCGCCGTGAAGCGCCGCCGGGAGTTGATTGAGGTAGTGGTAAAATCTAGTGGGCGCCAGTCGGCGGCGGCGCGCGCAAATCGAAGCGATCCGATTCCATCACCTTCGCCCACGCTTTGACGAAGTCTTTGACGAACTTCTCTTTGGCGTCGTCAGCGCCGTAGACTTCGGCGATTGCCCGCAATTGCGAGTGCGAGCCGAAAATGAGATCGGCGCGCGTGCCGGTCCACTTCACCTGTCCGGTCTTGCGGTCGCGGGCTTCGAACTCTTCCTGGCTGCCGTTGATGCCCTTCCACTTCACGCCCATGTCCAGCAGATTGAGGAAGAAGTCGTTGGTCAGCACGCCCGGCCGGTTCGTGAACACGCCGTGCCTGTCGTGGCCGACTTGCAGCACGCGCAGGCCCCCGATCAGCACCGTCATTTCCGGCGCCGTCAGCTCAAGCAGCTGCGCGCGGTCAATCAGGTGGTCCTCGATCGGCATGATCGGCTTGCGCACGTAATTGCGGAAGCCGTCCGCCTTCGGATTCAGGAATTCGAAGGAATGCACTTCCGTCTCTTCCTGCGTCGCGGCGGCGCGCCCCGGCGTGAACGGCACTTTCACCGGAACGCCGCCGTCTTTCGCCGCCTTCTCGATCGCGGCGACGCCGCCGAGCACAATGAGATCGGCCAGCGAGACCTTCTTCGCGCCAGCGTTGAACTCCCTCTGCACCGCTTCGAGCTTCGCAAGGACGTTCTTGAGTTGGGCCGGTTTGTTGACTTCCCAGTCCTTCATCGGCGCCAGGCGAATGCGCGCGCCATTGGCGCCGCCACGACGGTCCGAACCGCGATACGTCGAAGCGGCCGCCCACGCCGTCTCAACCAGCTCGCGCCCGGAAATCCCGGCGGTGAGCAACTTGGACTTCAATGCTTCCACGTCCTTGTCGTCGATATTGCTCGGCGTCCCCGAGATCGGGTCTTGCCAGATCAGCGTCTCTTTTGGGACGTACTTGCCGCGATAGAGGCACTTGGGGCCCATGTCGCGGTGCGTGAGCTTGAACCAGGCGCGCGCGAACGCGTCGGCGAACTCTTGCGGGTTCTTGTGGAAACGGCGCGAGATCTTTTCGTATGCGGGGTCGAAGCGCAGCGCCAAGTCGGCCGTCGTCATCATCGGCTGATGCTTCTTCGATTTGTCGAACGCGTCTTCGACGTTGCGTCCAGCATCGCCCTTCGGCTTCCACTGGTGCGCGCCGGCTGGCGATTTGGTCAGCTCCCATTCGAAGCCGAACAGAGTATCGAAATAGCCCATGTCCCACTTCGTGGGATTGGGTTTCCAAGCGCCTTCGATGCCGGACGTGATGGTGTGGCCGGCCATGCCGCTCTCGAACGTCGATATCCAGCCGAGGCCCATCTGCTCGATATCCGCCGCTTCCGGCTCTTTGCCGACAAAGCTCTCGGGACCAGCGCCGTGCGCCTTGCCAAAGGTGTGACCGCCTGCGACGAGCGCGACGGTTTCTTCGTCGTTCATCGCCATGCGGGCGAACGTTTCACGGATGTCCTTCGCGGACGCGACCGGATCGGGATTGCCGTCGGGACCCTGCGGATTGACGTAGATGAGCCCCATCTGCACGGCGCCGTAATCGCCTGCGAGTTCGCGCTCGCCGGAATAGCGCGCGTTCGGCGCTTTGCTGTCCGCAAGCCAAGCTTCTTCCGCGCCCCAGTTCACATGGTTCTCAGGCTCCCAGGTGTCCGCGCGGCCGCCGCCGAAGCCGAAAATCGGCCCGCCCATCGACTCGATCGCCACGTTGCCGGTGAGGATCAGCAGATCGGCCCAGGAGAGCTTTGCGCCGTACTTTTGCTTGATCGGCCACAGCAGGCGGCGCGCCTTGTCCAGGTTGCCGTTGTCCGGCCACGAATTCAGCGGTGCAAAGCGTTGCTGACCGCGTCCGCCGCCGCCGCGACCGTCGCCGACGCGGTAGGTGCCGGCGGCGTGCCACGCCATGCGGATGAAGAACGGACCGTAGTGCCCGTAATCGGCCGGCCACCATTCCTGACTGTCCGTCATCAAGGCTTTGAGATCCTTGATCACCGCGTCGAGGTCGAGGCTGTCAAATTCCTTGGCGTAATCGAACGCCGGCCCATACGGATTGGACTCAGGCGTGTTCTGGTGCAGCACGCTGACATTGACCTGATTGGGCCACCAGTCGCGGTTCATGCGTCCGCGCGCGTGCGTCACCGGGCACTTTGCGTCATTTCCATCTGCGGCCATCGGGAGTCCTCCTGCGCTCGTGGCTAGCCCTTTCGCGCTCCCGAGCCCAATCGGATTTCCTATGGCGATCCATAGAGGCGGCCTTTGGCTGCTGGTTCCCTCCTTTCGGCTTTGAGCTGGCCCGCACGGACGCTTAGTGTGCCGCGTCGCAATACGGGTGGGGATACATGCTCAAACTCAACTACGCTCTTGTCGCCGTGCTTGCGCTGGGCGCCTGCGCCACGGCCGAAACCGCGCAAGCGCCATCGCCGGCTGCGCCGCCCGCTGTCGTGCATCCCACAACGCCCGAACGGAACCCTGCGGTCCAAGTCGACGCCAGCGTGTTCCTTCCGCCGCCGCCCGCAGCCAACAGCGCACAAGAGCTCGCCGAGCGCGCCATCGTGCGCGGACCTTGGACTGCCGAGCGCCGCCAACAGGCGCTCGAGGACAATGCAATCGACCCGTTCGCGGCGTTCGATTCCGTGCTCGGCGCAAACTTCACGCCGGCCAACTTCCCAGCGACGCTCGCGGTGCTCGACCGCGCTGGGCGCGCGGCGGGCTTTGCGGGCGATCCCGTGAAGTTCATCCACCGCCGCGCGCGCCCGTTCCTGAGCGACGACGCCATCACCACCTGCATTCCCAACGACGAGCGGCTGCGTGCAAGCTTCTCGTATCCCTCGGGTCATGCGGCGCTTGGGTTCGCTTGGGCGCTCGTGCTCGCCGAACTCGTCCCTTCGCGCGCGGACGCGCTTATCGAACGCGGCCGCGACTTCACCTTGAGCCGCGTCGTGTGCGGCGTGCACTATCCCAGCGATGTCGAAGCGGGACGCACCGTCGCCGCCGCCGCCGTCGCGCGGCTGCATGCCGACGCCGACTTCCGGCAGATGATCGACGCCGCCCGCGCGGAGCTGGCGGCGGCGTATTCGAATTGAGGAGCGCCACTCATGGACTTCAAGAGCTTCGTCGACAAAGCCAAGGAAGCGGCGGCGACTGTCAGCGAACAAGCGAAGGCCGCAATGGCGACGCCTGCAGTGCAGACCGAAGCGCCGCAGAATATCGAGGCGCAGATCGCCAGCGAAGGCGGCGAGCTCGTCCCTGCCGGCGAAGCAGGTGTTCCGGCTGCGCTGGCGCAGAGCAAGTCCTTCGGCGCGCTCGCGAGCGAGAAGATCAATCAGCTCTCTGCTGTTGGCGCCGAGAAGGTGCAAGAGGTGGTGACCGCGTTTCAGCAAGCGCTGCCTGCCATCAGCTCAGCCGGCTATGAACTCACGGAGTTCGAGATCGAACTGGGCGTGACGCCAAAGCTCATCCCGCACTTCAAACACGTCTCCCGCAACGTTGAAGACGTCGATGCAGCACGTGACGCGCTGAAGGACAACAAGCTCGGCCAGGTCATCCTTGGCGCGCTTCTGAAGGCCGGCGACGTGCAAAAGCAGATCAAGGTCGCGGGCTTTGCGTTCTCACACATCGAGATCGAGATGGGCCTGATCCCGTCCGTTCGGCTCCAATACAAGCGCGACTAGCGCGCGAGAGCAGCGCGCCGCTCCGATAGGAAGCGGATCACCGCCGCATCGCGTTCGCGCGCGATCGCTTCATCGTAAGCTGCGCACGCCTCCTCAGCGCGACCGAGCCGGCCGAGCAGATCGGCCCGCAGCGCCCAGTAGGGCTGGTAGCTCTTCAAGGCGAGCGCATCGAGCGCCTCTAGCGCCGCCAGCCCCGGCCTGGCGCCATCGCGTCGCGCGAGCGCGGCGACACCGTTGAGGTGTACGACCGGCGACGGTGAGAGCCGCCCCAGCGCGTCGTAGAGCAGAACAATGGCTGTCCAGTCGGCCTCTCCGCGTGAGCGCCGCGATGTATGCGCGGACTGTATCGCGGCTTCGAGTTGAAACCGGCCGATGCGATCGAACTTCGCCGCCGTCATCAACAGCATTTCCGCTTCGCCCTGCATGGCCGTGCGCCAGAGCGAGACGTCTTGTTCTTCGAGCGGCACGAAACGCCCATCGACCCGCCGCGCGGGCCGCCTAGCTTCAAGGGGCAGCAGCAACGCCAGCAATCCCAGCGCTTCAGGTTCGTTCGGCGCTTGTTGCGCTAGGACGCCCGCAAGCCAGATCGCCTCCTCGGCCAACGCCACGCGATTGGGATCGGCGCCCTCCGCATCCGCCCAGCCCTCGGCGTACGCCGCATAGATCGCCTGCAGCACGCCATCCAGGCGGGCGGACCATTCCTCGGGCGCGGGCACATCGAATGGGATCCGCGCGTCGGCGATGCGCGTCTTCGCGCGCACCAGGCGCTGGCTCATCGCCGCTGGCGCAACCAGAAAGGCGGCCGCAATGCGCTCGCCCGATAGACCGAGCACCATCTGCAGCATGAGCGGCGTGCGCGCCGCCGCATCGATGTCCGGATGCGCGCAAGCGAACATGAGGCCGAGGCGGCGGTCGGGCGC
>JAEWNX010000390.1 GCA_023461135.1 Pseudomonadota bacterium | reverse complement strand
TCCGGCGACCCATTGGCCGACGGCGTCATCATCTGGACGCGCTTTGTCCCCGTCCGCGGCGCGCGCATTGCCTGGGAAGTCAGTGAAGACGAAAGCTTCGCGCGGATCGCGCAGCGCGGTGAAGCGCAGGCGCTGGCCTCTAACGACTTCTGCTTGAAGATCGACGTACGCGGTCTCACCGCGGGCGCGCACTATTACTATCGCTTCCTCTCCGCATCGGGCCCGTCACTGACAGGACAAACACGCACCGCGCCGATCGGCGCCGGTCACAGCTTGAGCGCGGCGCTCTTCTCCTGCGCGAACTATCCGTTCGGCTACTTCCACGCCTACGGACACGCGGCGCACCGCGACGACATCGACCTCGTCCTGCACGTCGGCGACTACATCTACGAATACGAGCGCGGCGAATATCCAAACACGCGCGACGCGATCGCCGGACGCGTGCTCGAGCCGCCGCACGAAACCGTCCGGCTCGCCGATTACTACCAGCGCTACGCCACCTATCACACCGATTCCGATCTGCTGGAGCTGCGCCGCCTGAAGCCGATCAGCGCGGTGTGGGACGATCACGAGATCGCCAACGACGCCGCCTCGCGCGGCGCGCAGAACCACCAGGCCAGCGAAGGCGCGTACGAAGATCGCGTAGCGGCGGCCTCGAAAGCGTATTTCGACTGGATGCCGATCCGCCGCCCGTCGCGGCGCGGCCCCCGCCTCTATCGGACGCTCGATTGGGGCGATCTGGCGCGTATCGTCCTGCTCGACACCCGTTTCATCGGCCGCGAGCGCCAACTCGATTATCGGACGGCGCTCGCCGGGCGTCTGGCGCAAGGCGGCGCTGAGGCGGCCGCGGCCATCGGCGGTTTCCGCGCGAGCGTTCTCGAGAATCCGCACCGCACGCTGCTGGGCCCCGAGCAGGAAGCCTGGTTCGAGCGGGCGCTCGCCGATTCTAAACGCCGTGGCCAGACGTGGCAGATAATTGCGCAGCAAGTGGTGATGGGAGAGCAGCGCTTCCCCGCCGGACTTACACGCCTGTTGCCCTCGGACGCCCATTCCAACACGCGGCGCTGGATCGCCGCCGGGGAAGAGATTGGCGCGCAGGGATTGCCGTGGAATCTGGATTCATGGGGCGGATATCCCGCGGCGCGCACGCGCTTCCTGCAAAGCTGCGTGACGCACGCCAACAATGCGGTCGTGCTCGGCGGCGACAGTCACAATTGCTGGCTCAACAACCTCGGCGCATCGTCGGGCCGGCGGCTCGCCGCCATCGAGTTCGCGGGCGGCAGCGTGAGTTCGCCCGGCTTCGAGCGCGCTCTCTCCAACGCGGCTCCTGGCGAGCGTGAGGCGTTGATGCGCACGGCAAACCCCGAGCTCGCCTGGTGTGATGCGACACATCGCGGCTATGGCGCCCTTCGCTTCACGCGCGACGCGTGTGAAGCCGAATGGGTGGCGTTCGCCGACGTGCGCAATTCGCAAACAAGCGCACCGATCGTCACGCGCATGAACGCGGCCGCAAGCATGGATGCAGGCCCGGACGCTTGGTCCGTGCAGAACAGCTGATAGTCCACACCATGGCCGGCATTTCACGGAACACCGCCCTGCGTTCCTTGTTTGCCGCGCTGGGGCAATCGGGCGTTGCTGCGGAGGCGCTTCATGACTTGGGAAAACATCAAAGCCGATTGGGAGTGCTACAGCCGACACATGCAGGATCGCTGGGGACGTCTGACAGATGACGACCTCGTCCTTGCACAAGCAGGCCGCAACGCCCTCGTCGGCTGCGTGCAGACCCGCTACCAGATCGATCGCACGCTCGCCGAGCGGCACGTCGATCATTGGATCGCAGCGCTCGGCTGAGCTTGCGCCGCGCCGCGACCTCGGCCATGCCTAGGCCATGAGCGATTGGTGGCGCGGCGCGGTCGTCTATCAGATTTATCCGCGCTCGTTCTGCGACTCGAACGGCGACGGCGTGGGCGACCTCCAGGGCGTGATCGCCAAGCTCGATCACGTCGCGGCGTTAGGCGCTGACGCGATCTGGCTGTCGCCGTTCTTTCGCTCGCCCATGAAAGATTACGGCTACGATGTCAGCGACTATCGCGACGTCGATCCATTGTTCGGCTCGCTTGCTGACGCGGACGCGCTAATCGCCCGCGCGCACCTACTCGGCCTTAAGGTGATCATCGATCAGGTTTGGTCGCATTCCTCGGACCGGCATCCATGGTTCACCGAAAGCCGCGCCAGCCGCGATAATCCCAAGGCCGATTGGTACGTGTGGGCCGATGCAAAGCCGGACGGCTCGCCGCCGAACAATTGGCAGGCGATGTTCGGCGGGCCGTCCTGGACCTGGGATGCGCGGCGGCGGCAATATTATCTGCACAACTTCCTGATCGAGCAGCCCGATCTCAACGTGCGCAATCCGGCGGTGCAGGACGCTTTGCTCGAGGTCGCGCGCTTTTGGCTTGAGCGCGGCGTCGACGGTTTCAGGCTCGATGTCGTGAATTTCCTGATCCAGGACGCCGCGCTTCGCGACAACCCGGCGCTCGCACCCGCAAAGCCGCGCGCGCGGCCGCATCAATATCAGCGGCACCTGTACGACCGCACGCAACCGGAGACGTTGAACTTCATCGCCCGCTTGCGGGCTCTGCTCGACGAATATGGCGCCATGGCCGTAGGCGAGATCGAGGACGAAGAGCCGCTGAAAGTTCAGCGCGATTACACGGATGGCGACGACCGCCTGCACACGGCCTATTCCTTTTTCCTGTTGCGCACGCAGGAAATGACGCCCCACGTCATCATGAAAGCCATCGCGCAATGGGAAGGCGCGCGCGGCTGGCCGTCCTGGAGTCTATCCAACCACGACGTCGTGCGTTTCCCGACCCGGCTGGCCGGCGAGAATCCCCAGCGCACGAAGCTGATGCTCGCATTGCTGATGGCGCTGCGCGGCACGGCGTTCCTCTATCAGGGGGACGAGCTTGGTTTGCCGCACGCCGACATTCCCTTCGAGCGGCTGCGCGACCCTGAAGCGATTGCATTCTGGCCCTCCGGCGTCGGCCGCGACGGCGCGCGCACGCCGATG
>JAEWNX010000389.1 GCA_023461135.1 Pseudomonadota bacterium | reverse complement strand
CGCCGCGGCGGATTTTCGGGTGGCGGTCCCCGCCTTCCTTGCCAGTGCCTCCGAGCGTCACCGAGTGCAGCATCGAAACATCGTCTTCCACGACGGCTGTTTCGCCGATGACGATGCCGTGCGCGTGATCGACGAACACACCCGAGCCGATCTTCGCGGCTGGGTGAATATCGACCGCAAAAAGTTCGGAGACGCGGCTTTGCAGGTGGTAGGCGAGAATTTCGCGCTGCTGGCCCCAAAGCCAATGGGCGATGCGGTACGACTGCAAACCGCCATAGCCTTTGAAGTAAAGGAACGGCTGCAGATACGTCCTGCACGCCGGATCGCGCTCGCGCACGACGCGCATGTCGCGCACGGCTTGCAACGCCATCTCCGGGGCGCCGGCGTACGCTTCGCGGATCACTTCGCGGAGCTGCAGCGCCGGCAAATCGCCGTGACCCAGCTTCTGCGCCAAATGGTACGAGAGCGCGTCCTCGATGCGCTCGTGATGCAGGATCGAGGCGTGCAGATAGGATGCGAGCAACGGCTCTTCGGCGGCGGCCTGCACGGCTTCGACGCGCAATTGCGCCCACACGCCGCCGGAGGCTTCGAATACGCGGGCCTGCGTCTCAGCCATTTTCCTCTCCCTCAGGCCGCGCCAGCATAGCGCTCGCCAGCCGAGCGGGTAACTGGCCCGCGACCGCCATGTGGTGGGCGCGCAGCACCGCCGCAACCGTAAGCCCGTCGCGAATGCGCCCGTCTGCAACGCGGCCGAGCACGTCGAGGAAGTGCGCACGGCGGCGCCGCAGCACCTCGGTGCCTTCCGGCCTCGCCTCGCCCGCCTTCAGGTCGAATGCGAGGTAGATGACGCCTCTTTCATCGGTGAGCGAGTTGGAGATATCCATCTCCAGCACGCGCTCGAACCGGCCCGCCGTCAGCCCCGTCTCCTCCGCGAGTTCGCGCTTTGCGCACTCCAGCGGATCCTCACCCGGCTCGGCGCCGCCTTCCGGCATCTCCCACGAATAATGTCCGAGCGGAAAACGCCACTGCCCGACGAGATGAACGCTGCCGTCGGGCTCGATCGGCAGGACGCCGACGGCAAGCCGATGCGGCCGTACGACCGTGTAGGTGCCGTCGCCGCCGTCCGGACGGACAACCTCGTAGCAGTCGAGCGCGAGCCATTGGTTTTCGAACGGCCGCCTCACGCCCTTGACGATCCACGGATCGCCGTCTTCTTCCCATGCATCGCTCATGCTTTCTCATAGCGGCGCGCCAGGATGTGCGCCATGGAGATCACATGCCCCTTCCCGTTTCCGTCATTCCGAGGTTACCGCGCGAGGGCGAACATGCGGAGGCCGCGCACGAAAGCGCCGACACGCTGGCGCTGTTGGCCCGGCGCCGCTCGACCAAAATCGCCCATTTCGTCGAACCGGGGCCAAACAGTGAGGAAGTCGATGCACTCATTCGCATCTCCGCACGCGTGCCGGATCACGGCAAGCTCGGGCCGTGGCGTTTCGTGGTGATGGAAGGCGAGGCGCGGGCCCGCGCGGGTGAATCGATCGCTGCCGTGATCGCGAGCGATGAAAGCGTCGACGAAATGCGCCTTACCGCGGCGCGCAACCATTTCAAACGCGCGCCGGCGGTTGTGATGGTGGTGTCGACCGCGGCGCCGCATCCGAAAATTCCTGAGTGGGAGCAGCAATTGTCCTCGGGCGCGGTGTGTTTCTCGTTGCTCCTGGCCGCGCACGCACTGGGCTATGCGGGGTGCTGGCTCACGGAATGGCCCGCATACGATGCGCGTGCACGCGCGGCGCTTGGGCTTGCGGAACACGAGCGCGTTGCGGGCTTTGTGTACCTCGGCGCCGCGCGCGAACAGCCGACGGAGCGCGTGCGCGCCGACGCGGACGCGCGCATCTCGCGGTTCTAGAGTTCGCGGCCGATCGTGAACACGATGGCTGAATCGTAGCTCGGCGGCCCGTAGGTGTAGGCCTCGATATCCGAGCCGGCGTCGATGTCGGTGTCGTGGTAACGCAGATCGAGCGAGAAACCGTGGATCGCGTAGGTGCCGCCGAGATTCCATGTATTGTAATCGTCTTCGCCGGCCCCGCCCGCGAGGCCGTCCGGATTCTCGACGGACTGATTGCCGTACGCCGCGGAAAACGACAGCGCGTCGATCGGCTGATAGGCGCCGTTGATCTCGTAATACGTCGCCTCGCCGGTGTCGCCACGATTGTCCGGCGCGTAATAAACGCTGGCGCCGACGCTGACCTGCTGCGTCAGCGATGTCGAAGCGCCTAGTAAGAACTCGACGTAATCGAATTCGGACGCGTCATCGTCCGCACCGGGATAGAAATAGCCGATCGCCCCGATATTCCACTCGACAGGCCCTGTCGTCGGCGTGAGGCCGGCATAAAGATCGATCTCTATGCCTTCGGTGACGTTGGAGGCCCATACGCCGGCGTACAAAAGCTCCGAAGACCAGTCGAAACCGCCCTGGATCGCCGGGCCGTTGTCGGACAGCGACACGCCGCGGAAAATGTAATCGGATGTCAGCGCGATGTTCGCGGTGGTTTCCGCATGTGCTGCGCTGGCGGCGCCGATGGTTGCACCCGCAATGGCGACGGCGCCGATCCATTTCCGCATGTCCTGCTCCTCCAGATTCCCAGCGACTCGCCACAGCGCGAGGCTCACGTTGCGGCCTGAACTTTCGGTTAAGCATCGTGTCCGCCGAGTACGCGCGGCGGCGAAGGCGCGCGGACTGGAAAGGCGCAACACGGCCAAATTGCGCCTGCTTTGCGGGCGCCCGCGCCGCGCGCCGCCGCACTTTCGCGCAGAGCTAGCGCATCGAGAGCGATGCGAAGCCGAGATGAAGGCCAGCATCCACGAGCAACGTTTCGCCGGTGATGTGACGCGCGGCGTCGGACAGGAAAAAGAGTCCCGCGTCGGCGATGTCTTCGGCGCTCGAGGCGGCCTGGAGCGGCGTGTTGCGTTTGGTCCCCTCCCGCATGCGCTCGACGAATTCGGCGGGCATGAGCTTGTCGTGCCAGGGCGTGTCGATGAAACCGGGACAGAGGGCGTTGATGCGGATCTTCGGGCCAAGCGTGCGCGCGAGCGAGAGCGTCATCGTATTGAGCGCGCCTTTGGAGGCGGCGTAGGCGACCGAGGAGCCGATGCCCGTTACGCCGGCGATGGAGGACACCATCAGCACGCTCGCGCGTTCGCTGGCTTCCAAGAGCGGGCGTGCGGCGCGCAACATCTGGAACGGGCCGACGACGTTGACGGCGTAGAGGCGCAGGAAGTCGTCCTTCTGCAGCGCGTCGAGATCGCCGTGCGCCGGCGCGAACTTGGTGACGCCGGCATTATTGGCGAGTGCGTCGATGCGCCCGTAAGGCTCAGCCTTCGCAGCAATCGCGCGGCAGTCGCCATCCTCCGCCACATCGCCTTGCGCAAGCACCGCTTCGGCGCCGGCGGCGCGCACGGCCTCCGCAGTGGCTTCCGCTTCGGCGGCGCTCTTGGCGTAGTTGAGGAT
>JAEWNX010000388.1 GCA_023461135.1 Pseudomonadota bacterium | reverse complement strand
CTTCTCCAGCGAGGATTACGACACCTCGTTCGCTGGCGTGTCCGGCCGCCTGGACGTGGGCGGCAACTCGAACATCAGCGGGCGCGCCCGCTTCGCCCATGAGGTGGAATCGCGCCGCGATCCGGATGCGCCGCCTTCTACGGACCCCCTGGTCGAGTTCGACCGCATGGATGTCGCGGTTACGGCCCAGCATCGCTTCTCACGCTTCCGCGTCAGCGGGACCGCCGCCCAAACCGAGCGCGAATACGACGGCGTCCACAGCTTCCGCGACTTCGACGAGACAGCGCTGATCGGCCGCTTCGAAGCGGAAGTCAGTCCCCGCGTCGGCCTGTTCGTGGCGGCGACGACAGACGAGCGCGATTACGACAACACCCCGGCCCTCAATTCGGAAGGCCAGACCTATCTCGTTGGGGCGGCCGTGCGCCTCACCGACCTGCTTCAAGGCGAGGTCGCGGTAGGCCAGTTCGAACGCGACTATGACGACCCGACGGTCGGCGACAGCGACGGCCTTGCGGTCGCGGCGAACCTTGAGTGGTACATCACGCGCCTGACGACGATTTCGCTGAACGCGCGCCGCAATTCGGAAGAGCAGGTCGGCGACACCGCGGTCCCGTTCGTTGAAAGCCGCTATGGCGCGCGCGTCGACCACGAACTCCTGCGCAACGTCATTCTGACCGCAGGCGCGCAGGTCGGATCACGTGAGTTCGACGACACCCTCACGGCGCGCGACGACGATTTCTTCTACGCCGATGCGGGCGTGGACTGGCTGCTTAACCGCCGCGTCGTGGTGAGCGCACGCTACGAGCGCGCGGAAGTGGACTCGGACGTCCCCGCCGCGGAGTTCGAAGAGGATCGCCTTTCGCTCGGCCTCAGCCTCCGCCTCTAGGGGTTAGGCGGGGCAGCGGCTAAGCTGAACGCTTGAGCTTGGATCTGCTTATGCCGCCGGCCAAAAGGCCATCACCGAAGCGCCCAGCTAAACGCGCGTCTAAGCCGCGCGGCGCGCCGCTGGTCGACGCTATGGCGCAGGCCGCGTGGCTGGACGCGGACGCCGCGCTTGCCGAAGCCATCGTGGAGTGCGCCAGGGCCGTCAAAGCCAAGGGGGAGGAAGAGCGCGATGAGGCGATTGCCCTCACGTCACAAGCGCTGACGCGCGCGGCGCGCCGGCGCGGTCTCTCGCGGCTCGGCAAGGGCGGGACGCTCGAAGCCTTCGATCCGGCCAAGCACGACCTGGCGCTGTCAGTGAAGCGTGCGCCCAAGCGCGTGCGCATTATAGAGGAGGGCGTGGCGCGCGGCGGCGAGGTGCTGGTGAAGGCGCGCGCCCAACCGGTGCGGACAAAGCGCAAATGACATCATCGCGCGAGGCCTGGGCGCTCTGCATCGATTTCGGCACCGCCTTCTCCAAGGCGGCGGCTGCTCCGGTTGGCGCCTGGTCGCGCTTTCATCCCGAGGACATCCGCCCGCTGATGCTGTCGCGCGAGGAGGGGGCGAACCCTTTCCTGCTCGACAGCGCCGTGTTCGTCGACGAGGACCGCATTCTGTTCGGCCGCGCGGCGATAGCGCGGGCCGATGCGCTCGCGCACAAGAAGCGCCAGGCGCTGCGCTCGTTCAAGACGCTGCTGTCCGTCAGCGATCTGGATCGTGCGCTGAACACCGGCGCGCCCGCCTCGATCGATCCGCATCGCGTGTTTCCGATGCGCGATCTCGTGGTGCTTTATCTGGCCTACCTGCTTGCCGCGACCGACCGCGCCGTGCGCGCCGATCCGGTGCTCTCCGAAGCGAGCGGGCTTGAGCGCCGTTACGCGGCGCCGGCCTGGCGAAGCGGCGACAGCGGCGGGCTGCACAATTCGGTCGTCCGCCTGTTCGGCGAGGCCGAGGCGTTTCGCGCCGCGATAGGAGAGAAGATCCTTTCCCCACAAGGCGTGTCCCTGAAGGCGGTCAGCGACGCGCTTCCGGGCGCGCTGTCCCATCCGCGCGCCGTGCAGATGGGCTTGGTGTTCGAGGCGACCGCGGCGGCCGCGTACACATCGATCGGGCTGGAAGAAAGCGCCTCGCACATGGTTGTCGTCGACATGGGCGCAGGCACGACGGACATCGCCGCGATCGCGCGGAGCGGGGGTCGCATGGAGGAGCTCCCCCAGGCGCGCGTCACGCTGAAGCAAGCGGGCGACTTCATCGATCGGATCGTCGCCAACATCGTGCTGGACGCCAATGGCTGGGCGCGCTCGCAGGAACAGCAATCGCTGCTGTGGCGCTTGCTGATGCGCCACATGCGCGACATCAAGGACAGCCTTTACTCTGACGGCAAAGCGATGTTGCGCCACGAAAAGCGCACCCTCTCAATCTCCATGCGCGACGTGGAGAAAGACCGGGATTTCCGGGATTTCGTGAAGAACCTGCAGCGCGCCTACGACGAAAGCATGGAGGCGGTGCGCGATTCCGCGATGGAGCGCAAACGGCGGGGCGTCCAGACAGTCGCGGTGGGCGGGGGCGCCGAGGCGCCGTTCATCCAGGCGCTGCTCAAGCGAAAGCCGTCGCGCTCCGCCAAGCTGATCATCGAGCCCCGGCCGGCGACGCCCGATTGGGCCTCTGCACCTGAATTTCGGGGCAATCTCGCGCCGGTCTTTCCCCAACTCGCCATCGCGATCGGCGGCGCGCTGGCGCCGGACACGATGTTGGCGGCGCGGCCTGAACTCAGTCCGGCCGCAGCCGGCCGAAGCGGTATCCCGGCGGCACCCGATTGACATAGACGCCAGTAGTGCCGGGGTTGCGGCGTAGCGTGCGCATCGTGTGGCGGATCGCCCCGATTGGCGTCTGATCCCAAACCGCCACGATCACACTGCGCTGGGCGAGACGCGCGACCATGGGCCCCTCTGCGCTTCCGAGTGCGGGCGCGCAATCCAGCACCACCAGATCGTAGGCCTCGCGCAACTGATTGAGCAGCGCCGGAAACCCCGCATGCCCGATCAAGGTGCGCCAGGGCGAAAGCGGCTTGGCGGCGGGCAGAAATTGGAGACCCGTCTCGTGCTCCTCTTCCACGTAGTCGCGCCAGTATTCCGGCCGTTCGCACGCCTCCAGCACGCCGAGTTCAGGCGAGAGGCCGAATCCACGGGTGAGGCTGCGGCGGCGCAGATCGCAATCTACGATGAGCACCGACTTGCCCTGCTGGCTTGCGCTGGCGGCAGCGCACACGGCGGAGGTCGTGGCGCCTTCGCCGGCAAACGAGCCGATGAAGGCGACGACGCCATCGGGCGCCACGTTGCCCTGCAGATCGCGGAAGGCTGTTGCGAAGGGCGAGGCGGGTTCGTTCGTCACGCATCCGAGCGGCGAACGCTGGTCCGGCGGTAACTGGCGCAGCGCGCGCGCTGAAAGTTCGGGCGCAGCGCCAAGCACAGTGTAGCCGCGGTTCTTCCCAAGGCTGGAGACGGAGGTGATCGTGTTGCGGCCCAGTTCGCGCACCAGACCCACTAGAAGCGCCGCCGCGACGCCCAGGCCGGCATAGAGAACGGCTGTGTCAATGGTGATCCAGGCGCCGGCGGCCGTGTGAAACCAAAGACCCAGCGCTGAAAAGAAGAGCGCCAGCACGGCAACAACGAGCCATTGGCGCCCCGCGCCGCGCCCAAGGCGCGCCCACACCAGGGCCGCGCCGTCCGGTCCGCTCTTGCGCTGACGCTGACGCGAGCGTCGCCCAAGGCCGTCCATATGAGGGGAACGTTCGCTTGCCACGGGGGACGTCAACGTGCGGGTTCTCCTCGACGGCGCTGTTCAGGTGCTCAAAAGCAAGGTCGAACGCACCCCCGCGGCGGCTCGCACGATTGCACTCTACAGCGAAGCAGGACCCGCTTTCGACTGATTTTTGCTGCTCGGCCAATGGGCCGCGTCCGGGCTGTCCATAGGCGCGCGGCGGGGTGGCGGCAGGCCTGGATTTCGCGTCGCGCGCGCGACCTGTGGATTTATACACTCCGGCGCGGAAATATCGCCAACGCGTTCGGAAGAGCCGTTGAAGTTTCGTTAGAGGTTTCTAATCTCAACGGGCACGGGGTCAGGATCTGCCAATGCTCATCCAGATGCCTCGCGGGTCCTCGGACCAGCCAGGTACGCAGAAAGCGGAAGAGTGCAGTGCTTTCGAGGCGGCGCTACGGCGCGACCTCGCGAGCGCGCCTGTGATTTCCTACGACGCGATGCTCGGCGGTTGGGCCAAGCGCGCTTTCGATTTCACGCTCACGCTCGTGACGCTGCCGCTGTGGCTGCCGGCGCTGCTGATCGCGGCGGCGTGGTCGAAGATCAAACATCCCGCGCCCGTTTTCCAGGCGCACGAGCGCGTCGGCTATGGCGGACGCGTGTTCAAATGCTTCACGCTTCGGCTGGAGCCGCCGAGCGCCACGATCGCGCTTCTGCATGGGCCGAAGGAAGAGAAGCCGGCCAACGATTGGAACTCGATCACGAGCAAGGCGGAATCGCGCCGGGAAAAATGGCGCCGCGCGATCGAGCGCTTGCCGCGCTTGTTCAACGTGCTTGCTGGAGACATGTCTCTGGTTGGCCCCTCGCCGCTCTCGCAAGAGCAGCTTGAGCCGATGAAGACGGGCAAGCGGTATTATCTCAGTGCTCGCCCCGGCGTTGTCGGCGTCAGCACCATCGTCGACGCTGACGAGGAAGAGGCGAGCCAATACAAGATCTACGCCTTCTCATGGTCGATGATGACGGACATCGTCATCCTCTCGGACGCGCTGCGCGGCCTCCGTGACCGCGGCGAGCTCTGGCGCCCGACCAAGATCAAGCGCACGCGCCCAATTCCCCGGAGCGACGACGCGCCGATCCGCCGCCGCACGCGCGCTGCGAGCTAAGACCGCTCCACATTTACGCTACCGCTTGCGCGAAGCGCGGACTCATGCGTCCTCGTTTCCGCTGTGGTGAAGCTGGTTTTCTTCGGGCACGACGCGCGGGACGCGGCCGTTCAGCGGCGGATCAAGGCATTCGCCGATGTGGGCGCGGACGTGGCCGCCTTCACCATGCGCCGCGGCGCGCCGGTTGAGTCCGGCTGGCGCAATGTGGACCTGGGCGAGACTCGCGACGCCGCGTTCGGGCAGCGGATTGGCGCGCTGGTCGCGGCGCGGCCCATTCTGCAGCAGCATCGCGAGACCCTACGGGCGGGCGACATCTTCTACGCGCGCAATCTCGACATGCTGGCGCTCGCGCGCTGGGCGAAAGGGATGAGCGGCTCGCGTGCGCGGCTGGTTTACGAATGCCTCGACGTGCACAGGTTCCTCGCGCGCGATGACGCGCTTGGCGCGAGCTTTCGCGCGGCGGAGGCGGCGCTGATCGGCGACGTGGCGCTGGTCGTCGTCAGTTCGCCGGCGTTCGTGCGCGAGTATTTCGACAAGCGCCATCCCGGGCGCGTGCGCACGGCGCTGGTCGAGAACCGGTTGCCGTCGGGGTTCGAGTACGGCGCGCGGCCTGCGGCCCGGGCTCCGGCTGGCAACACGCTGCGCATCGGCTGGTTCGGCAATCTGCGCTGCGAACGCAGTTTGTCCTTGCTGCTCGATCTTGCGGCGCGGTTTCCGGCTAAGGTCGAACTGACAATGCGCGGTACGCCGGCGCTGGCGGCCATTCCAGATTTCGAGGCGCGTGTCGGAGCGCAGAGCAATGTGCGCTTTGCAGGGCGCTATGCGTGGCCGCAGGATCTCGCGGAGATTTATCGCGATGTCGACCTGGTCTGGGCCGGCGATTTCCACGACGCGGCCGCCAATTCCAAATGGCTGCTGCCGAACCGGCTCTATGAAGGCGGCTATTATGGCGCGCCGCCGGTTGCCCCCGCTGACAGCGAAACCGGGCGCTGGATCGAGGCGCATGGGTTTGGCTTCACGCTGCCCGAACCGCTGGAGGAGACGCTGCCGGCGTTTGTCCGCGCCCTCGACCCTCAAGAGGTCGCAACGGCGCGTGAGCGGCTGCTAGCTGCGCCCCTGAGCGTCTTCGTCCAGCCGAAAGACGAACTTCAAGCTGTCATCGACGCAGCCCTGGCCAGCCCCGTCCGATGAACAAGCCAGTGCTCCTGATGCTGCTGAGCCGGCATCCTTTTGCCGAGAAGAGTGGGCGCGGCGTCATGCTCCGGCAGCGCATCGAGCAGGCGCAGCGGCGGTTCAAGACGCGGCTGGCGGTCGTGGGACACGCCGCCGGCGACGCGAGCGATGATGGGCTGACGTTTCTCCCGATGGCAGGACCGCTTGGCGTCGCCGTGAACGCCGCCATGCTTTCGCGCGCGCCAATGCAGACGTGGCTCTATCACGGCGCCGCGGCGCGCGCGCGCGTTGCGGCGATGGCTGCGGATGCGGCCGCGATCTATGTCGACATGCTGCGGCTAGTCCCGCTCGCACGAGATGCCCCGCCCCACGTGGCCCGCGTGATCGATTACGACGACCTCCTGTCCGAGCGTTACCGGCTGGCGTCGAGCACCGACTACGATGTGATGGGTTTCCTTGCGCAGCGTGTAGGCCCGGTTTCGCGGGTTGCGCGCTTGATGGCGGGCCCGCTGCTGCGCGCGGAATCCGCGCGCTGCGCCGCCTATGAACGCGACGTTGCCGGGACTGCCGACCTCATTCTCTTTACCTCGCCGCGCGAAGCGCAGGCGCTCGCCGCGCGTCACGTGATGGCCGCGCCGCCGATGCGCGCGCCGCTGGCCGAGACGCGCCCGCCCGGCCGGCGGCTCATCTTCCTCGGCAACATGCGCTACGCGGAGAACGTCACGATGCTGCGCGCGATGGCTGGCGCCGTCAGCGCGTTGCGCGCTGAAGGCGCTTGGCCTGCGGATGCCGTGATCGAAGCCGTCGGCGATCACCCGGAGGATTTGCCGCGGGAGTTCGACGAACAAAGCTTCCGCTTCGTTGGCCGCGTCGCCGATCTTAACACGCTGGCAGGCGCCGGTGTTTTCCTGGCCCCGGTCGTCAGCGGCAGCGGGGTGAAGATCAAGGTGCTCGACGGCATGGCGTTGGGCTGTCCCGTGGTCGCCACGCCGAAGGCGCTTGAAGGCCTAAGCGCGCGCGCGAACCGCGAACTCCTCGTGGCGGCCACGCCGGAGCGCGTGCTGCGTGCGGCTCTGTCGCTTCGTGATAAGCCACGGCTGAAGCAAATGCTTGCCGCGCGGGCGCGCGCCTATTTGGAACGCGCCCATTCCGACGCAATCGGCGATGCGCTGTGCGATGCGATCGAAGCGGCGATCCGGCGTCGTCAGGAGACGCTGTAGTACGACTTCGCCTGGTAGAAGTAGAGCGAGTCCGCGTAGGACTGCCAATGCGGCAGCACGCAATTGAGCGCAACGCCCAGCACCTTGCCGCCAGCGGCTTCGGTTTGCGTCACGGCCGTACGCACGGCGCCGATGTGCGAGCGCCCTGCGCGCGCCACGATCACGACGGTATCGGCGTGCTTCACCAGAACCCGCGTTTCGGCCACGGCGAGGATCGGCGCGCAGTCCAGGATGACCAGATCATAGTGCGCGCGCAGTTCCCCGACGAGCCGCTCCATCGCTTCCGAGCCGAACACATCGCGCGGCGTAAATCCGGAGGTGGCGACCGGCAGAACGTGCGCGTCTGAGTTCGGATCGCGCACGATGGCCGAGCGCCAGGGCGCTTCGCCGGCCAGCACTTGCAGGATGCCCACGTCGGTCTCGATATCGATCACGTCGTTGATCGATTGCTTGCGCAAGTCGCAGTCGACGACGCAAACGCGCTGGCCGGACATGGCCGCAACCCGCGCCAGGCACATCGAGATGGTGGTCTTGCCTTCGTCAGGAAGCGCCGAAGTGATGGCGACGACCTTCACCGAAAAGTCGAGCTTGGAATAGACGATCACCGTCCGCAGCACGCGCAGCGCTTCGGTGAACGCCGACATCGGCCTGCCGACGAGATACCCGGACGGATGACGTTCCGCCGGCGGCATCTGGCGCATCATGCGCTTGGAGATGGTCGGGATCGACGCAATCGCCGGGTAGCCGACCTTGGCTTCCAGTTCGTCCGCGTTCTTCACCGACTGGTCGAGGATTTCGGCGATCACGCCGGCGCCGAAGCCGAGCATCAGGCCCACGGCGATCGCCAGCGCGATGGCGATGCGCAGGCGCGGCGAGGAGGGCGCCCCTGGCAGCGAGGCGTACGCCATCAGCCGCGCGTCGGAAGTGTTGAGCTGATCCTGGTCGGCGATTTCTTGATAGCGCTGCAGGTAGCTTTCGTAGACTTGGCGACTCGCGGCTGCCTCGCGCTCGAGTTCCCGCAGGCGGACGCTGGCGCTGGAATTGTCCGAAAGATCGCCGGCGGCGTTGCGCAGGGAGTCCTGCAGCGTGGCCAAGCGCGCGCGCGCGACGTTTACTTCGTTGCCGAGGTTCACGGAGATGCGTGTGATCTCGCGCTGGATCTGGGATTCGATGTCACGGCGCTCGGCCCGGACGGCTTGGACGGCTGGGTGGGTGTCGAGGTAACGCGATTCCAGATCCGACTGGCGGCGCGCGACTTCCGCTTCGCGTTCCCGCAGGCCACTGATCGTGGGCGAGTTCAGCGCGTTGCCGATGGATTCCAACGAGGCGCCCGAACTGCGCATTTCCTGCAATTGGCGATAGCGCGCTTCGCGCTCGGCCAGATCGGCCTGCGCCTGCAGCACCTGCGTCTGCACGTTGGTGATTTGCTGTTCAACCAGCGAGGAGCCCTGAGCGGCCATCAAGCCGGACTCCACGCGGAAGGTTTCCGCTGCGGATTCCTTGGCCTGCACGTCCTCGCGCAGTTCCGCCAAGCGTCGCGACAGCCAGGAATTGGCGCGCGCCGCCGTGTCGACGCGGGCGTTCACCTGGCTCGCGATGTACACATCGGCGTAGGTGTTGGCGATTAGCTGGGCGCGCTGGGGATCCGTCGAGGAGGCGGTGATCTCGATGACGAAGGTGAGGCCGCGGCGGCGGACCTGAATCGCGCCGGCGAGACTGCCGGCGATCTCCTCGGCCGTCGGCGCGTTGGGATCGTTCCGGCGCAGCATGCCGAGCGCCTGTCCGAGTTCGTTCAGCAAGGCCGGCGAGCGCAGCAGTTCGATTTCTGAATCGATGGTCGAGGAGTCACGCGGCAAAGCGCCGATTACGCTTTCGTTGTCGAGCACGCGCTCTTGGCGCGGGTTAATCATGACGAGGGCTGTCGCGCTGTAGCGCGGCGTCTGCAGCATCAGGTAGGCGAACGCGCCGACGGCGACGGTGACGCCGATCAGCGCCATGATCAGGATGCGCCGGCGCAGCATCTGCAGTGCGGCGGTGACGCCGAACAGTTCCGCTAGACCTTGCGGGGGTCCAGGCGGATAGCCAGGCGCGCCACCGGACGGTTCTTTGGTCATAATATTCATGGACGCACACCGCAGCCCGACGGCTGAGAAAGAATCTGTCGCAGCGCTTCACGCGCGCCGCCGAAAAACGGGTTCACACTAGCACAATGCACGCGGTTCTGTCGTCTTTCGCCGCTGCTTATGCATGCTCTGAGCCGCTGCATTGTTCAGTCTTTGTGACCTATTAAGCGCGCTTTCTTGCGCGCTTCTCGTGTGAGGCGATCAGAAGAGTCGTTCTCCGATGCGCACGGTGTCGCCCGGCAGCACGGGCGTTGCGATCGTCAGCGGATAGGAGCGTTCTTCCTGTTCGTTGGCGTGACGGATGAAGACGCGGCCTCTATTCGCCCGATAGGTGAATCCGCCGGCCGTCGCGACTGCGTTCAGGACCGTGAGGCTCGCGGAATAGGGATAAGTTCCCGGGCGTTGCACTTCGCCGAGGATGAAGAACGGCCGATAGTTCGCCACTTCAACGCTGAGGTTGGGCTGCCGGATGAATTGGAGCAGCGCCTCGCGGAGGCTTTCGGTGAACTCCGTGATGGTCAGGCCCGCCGCGTGGACGTCGCCGACGAGCGGGTAGGAGATTGTGCCCTGCGAGCCGACGACGAAGTTCCCCGTCAGCTCGGCCTCGTTAAACACGCTGATGCGCAACTGATCGCCTGGCCCCAGCCGATACTCGACCGGTTGGGCCACGTCGTCCGGCGTGCTGGGCACGGTTGAGCACCCACCCAACACGAGAGCGCCCGCGCCCAACGGGAAACCCGCCAGCAAGGCGCGGCGACTGAGCCAAACTGGCGTCGTCATAATGTTGCAATCCTCCGGCGTCTTGTACGCCATACGAATGCGCTCGCAAGCGTCAGACCGTCCAAAGATATATTAAATCAGCGCGCCGGCCCTCGCCGCGCCAGACAACGCGCACGCGAAGAAAAAGTGCGCCGCCGCCGGCTAACCTTACTGTGGAGAAGTCTGCCCCAGCGCTGGGCGCTGCCCGTCACCGCGTGCGAACGCGGCGCCGCGCAGCCACGCTTGCTCGCCGAGGCGCGCCGCCAGGAACGCCGCGGCCTGAGGCGAGCGGAACGTGGAGATTGCTGCGCCAAAATCGCGGGTCTTGACCGCCGCGATGAGGCGGCGCCACTGCAATCGGCAATCGACGCTGTTCCAGTGCCTCCTCAAGGCGCGGCGCTCATCGGCTGTAAGGACGCCAACCTCAGAAAGCCCGTCGTCGCAATCCCGCAAGTGCTGCAGGTCTGTCTCGCTGTGCGCCCTGCTCAACGAGCCGCTGCGCTCGACCGAGATGTAGCCCGCTGGCCCGCACACGAGGAACCGCGCCCCCAGCGCAAGCGCGCGCGCGTAAAGCTCATAGTCCTCGCCCAGGCGCATGTCTTCGCGATAGCGCAAGCTGTGCTGGTCGATGAAGGCACGCCGGAACATCGGCTTGAGATAGCCCAGGTCGAGCGGCCCGGCCTGTGCGCCGAGATTGCCGAGCACGAAGCTCGTAAAGCTGAGGGGCGTCGGCGAGAGCGTGCGCTCCAACGCCCGCGGCGCCCACTCGCCGGCGGTGCGGATCAGTTCATCGGCGATGAAGTCCGCTTGGCCGGCATGTGCGTGCAAGGCTGCAAGGCGGCCATCCAGCATGAAGTCGTCGGCGTCCAGGACTGCGATCCACGGTGAGCGCGTCGCGGCGATCGCTGCATTTCGCGCGGCTGACGGGCCGGCGTTCGTCTGGACGAGGAGCGCGACGCGCGGGTCATCTGCCTTCAGGCGTTCCGCCACGCGGCGGGTCCCGTCAGCGGAACCATCGTCGACAATGCAAACTTCCGCGGCCTCGGCCTGCGCCAGCGCAGATCTCGTCGCCCGTTCCAGCGTCTCCTCGGCGTTGTAGGCGGCGATGATGACGGCGGTTGCTGTGGGTGCGGTCATTGTGTCGCTTCCCGGCGCATGTCGCCGGGCGCGCGCATCGCTCGTTCCAGCGCGTGAATCGCCGGCGCATCGGCCTTGGCTGTCAGCAAATCGGCGTTGCGGCGCACGCGCTCTAATTGCGAACTTGCGAACAGCGTCACGCCGTCTGGATTGCGGAACATCGCCGCTTGCAGCATGAGCCGCCCGATTTTTCCGATGTCATGGGCGGCGAGCCCGGTGTCCGCCCGGAAGCGCCGCGCTAGCTGCTCATCCGCCTTCAGGCGGTTTACGAACGTCGCGAGCCGGGCGCCTAGGACGGAGTGGACGATCAGGCGCGCGTTGGCCGGCAGCCTGCGCGGTCGGTCGAGCCACGAGGCGGGAACCTGCACGATGCCGCAGAGCTCCGGATGCGACGCGATCAACGTCTCGGAATCCGCAACCGAGGTTGCGATCCCGAACGCCCCGATCTTTCCGTCGTCGCGCATCCTCTCCATCAGGCGCAGCACCTCGTCGCGAACTTCGTGCGCCCTGATCTCGTGAAGCAAGAGCGCGTCGACACGATCTGTTTTCAGTTTGCGCAGGCTGGTCTCGACGCTGCGTTGAATCTCCGCCGGCTCGAACCGTCCAAGGCGCGGCGCCGCCCCTCCCAGGCGGAAGGCTGCCGCGAACCTGTTCACGCCGCGCATCAGGCGGCTGGTCGGCTCGATGCCTGCCTTGGTGACGAGCGTGAGGTCGTCGCGGCGCTGGCGCGCCAGTTCACCCAGGACATCCTCGGAATCGCCGTGGCTGTACATCCGTGCGGTGTCGAAATGCCGGATGCCGCAGGCGAACGCCGTCTCGAGCAGGGTCAGCGCCTCGCGCGTAGTTAACGGCCCAGGAATGGCGGCGCAGCCGAAGCCGAGGCGTGCACCGCCGATTTTCGCTTTCATTCCCGCAACTCGTCGCTCACTCACGTTCACACTTCTGCTAGCAACCATGGCGCCGCCAAACCGGGCGGACCAGACCATTCGTAGATCAGTTACACATCGCGCGTGGAAGATGCGCGAACTTGATCGCCGCCGCGCCGGGCGCGACACTGCTTCACGCGTCGCGCGAGGAGATCGTGCCAAAATGGCGCAAGAGGCGGGCTAGGGATGGCAAGCACCGACATCGCCGAACGGGACCGTTTCGTCGTCCTGGACGGCATGCGTGGGCTGGCCGCGTTGGCCGTCATCACTGACCACGTTCCGTCCGAGATCATGCGTACGCTGCTGCCCGGCCGGTACCTGGCGGTGGATTTCTTCTTCGTGCTGTCCGGTTTCGTGCTCGCGCACGTTTACGGTGAACGCCTGAAGCAGGGCATGGGGTTGTTCTCGTTCATGCGCGTGCGTCTGATCCGCCTCTATCCGCTTTACCTTGCCGCGGTGCTGATCAGCTTTGCGATGTCCGTACTCGTCGCGCTGAAAGGCTGGGAGCCCTACGCGCTCTGGCAGGTGTTCACCTCGCTGGCGTTCGCGCTCTTGCTGATCCCGTGCCCGCCGGCGCTCTCGCTCTGGCCGAATGCGCCGTTTCCTCTCGTGGGACCGTCTTGGTCGCTCTTCTTCGAACTGGTGATCAACATTGTCTTCGCGCTGGTGGGACGGTTCCTGACGTCGGCGCTCTGCCTCTGGTTCATGGGGATCGGCGCCGCGGCGCTGATCCTGGCGACCTTCGCCGGGATGGATATCGGCGGACACGCCTGGTCGAATATTCTGGGTGGATTGCTGCGGGTTACGTTCGGCTTCTTCGCCGGCGTGTGGCTTTATAAGCTGCGCGACCGCTGGACGGCGCCGGCGCCGCCCGTGTGGGCGGCGTTCGCCGTGCTCTTTGCGGCCATGGCGATGCCAACCCCGCACGCACTGCGCCCGTACTGGGATCTTGTCGCGATCCTGTTCATCTTCCCGCCGCTAGTGGCGATGAGCGCCAACACGCGCGTGAAGGGCGGGCTGCTCGACTTCTGCGCCTTCGTGGGACTGGTGTCCTACGGGGTTTACGTTCTGCACGTGCCGCTGTTCGCGTGGGTGCGGCTGGCGCTGCAACGCGTTGATGTTTACGCACAGATGCCCGGCGTCGCCCTGGTGGCGCTGATGGCGATCGTCGCGGTGATCGTCACCTGGGTTCTACACGTGGTTTACGACGTGCCGGTGCGCCGCTTCCTGTCGCGCAAGAAACAGCGCAAAAGCAGGGAAACCACTGGACCGGCGGCCGCTTCCTGAGCCATCTAACGCAGCACCGGTCAGACTTCGAAGCCATGAAACAAGCGCTGAAACAGCTGGTCCGCAAGACAGGGCTGGAACGACGCCACGTCGAAGCGGCGCGCATGTATGGCGAACGCCAGGCGCTGGCGCTTGCGCCGCAGCGGCGCGCGCGTGAGCGCGGGCGCATTTTGTGCTTCCATTCGGTCGGTCAGCCGGAGTTCGGCGTTAACGACGTGCCGCCGGACCGCTTTCGCCGCCACCTCGAACTCGCGCTCGAGCTTGGCTACCGCTTCGTGCCGCCCGCGGAGATCGCGCGCACCGGCGGCGGGCCCAACGACCTGGCGGTATCCTTCGACGACGCGCTGAAAACCGTCCTCACCGAAGCCGATCCGATCCTGCGCGAACACAACATCCCGTACACCGTGTTCGCCGTCTCGGAATGGAGCGACCAAGGCCAGGACTGGCAAAAGGAGAAGGTGCTGAGCTGGGACGAGCTCGGCGCCATGATCGAGCGCGGCGTCGAAGTCGGCAGCCACTCGGCCACGCACCGCAATTTCGGCTGCATCGACGAGAAGCGGGCCCGTGCGGAGTTCGAAACGTCCCGCGACACCATGAAGGCGCGGCTCGGTTTCACGCCGGAGATCATGGCGATCCCGTTCGGCCAATCGGCCAATTGGAGCGATGTCGCCGACCGCGCCGCGCGCGAAGCCGGCTTCTCCACCATCTACGCCCAAGCCGAGGAGACGCGTCCGCCGGGCACCATCGCGCGCACCTTCGTCACCCGCTTCGACGATGACCGCATCTTCAAGGCGCTGCTGCGCGGCGCCTATGATCGGTGGGAGGAGTGGACGTGGATGTACTGACCGGCAAACGCCGCGTGTCGGTCGTCGTCCCGACCCGTAACCGCCCTGACACGTTGCGTCAGGCGCTCGCCAGCATCCGCGCGCTGGAAGCGGACGACCTCACGTTCGAAATCCTCGTCGGCGACAACGGCGACGATACGCGCACGCGCGACGTTTGTGCGGAGTTCGGCGCGAAGCATTTGCCGGTGAGCGAGAATGGCGCCGGTGCGGCGCGCAACGCTGGGCTGTTCGCGGCGACGGGCGAGGTGATCGCCTTTCTTGATGATGACGACGTGTGGATGGCGAACCACCTCCGTCCGCACCTCGCGGTTCTCGATGCACGGCCCGAGATCGAAGCGGTGATGGCGCGCGTGATGGCTGTCGATGACGATTTGCGCGAGATCGCCGGGCCTTGGCCGTGGACGGTTTGCGCCGAGGGCGATGAGAGCGTGCGCACGATGCTGTCGGGTTATTACCCGCAGATCGGCGCGACGATTGTGCGCTCCAGCGTGCGCGATGAAGTCGGCGCATTCGATGTGGCGCTGCTTGGCGATCAGGATTGGGATTGGCAGATCCGCGTCGCACGCAGACGCAAGACGGCGTACATCGCCGACCCCTGCGTCCTCTTCCGCCAGCGCCCGCCGGGCAGCTTCGATGCGCTGCGTTTGCGCCGCCTGGGGTTCGGGCGGCGTGTGTTCCTGCGCCACGCTTTGCCTGAACGGCGCGTGTGGCCGGGCCTCCGCGCCATGACCAATTCGTATCGCGACGTGCTCTGGCATTATTACGAATACTTCGTCGAAGCTGCGACCGAGCGCGCGGAGAAGGGCGAGTCAGGCGTCTGGCGCGCGATCTGGGGCGCCTGGCGCACGTTCCCGCTGCGCGCGACCTATCAGCTCATCGCGCCGAAGCCGCTGCGCAAGGCGATGCTCTCATCGCTTTTGCCGCGCCGT
>JAEWNX010000387.1 GCA_023461135.1 Pseudomonadota bacterium | reverse complement strand
GCGCGTAGGCTGATCGGTCGCGCTCGTCGCGCGGGGTGAGCGGGATGAACATGTCGCCGCTTGACGCCGCGCCCGAAGTGCCGCTGATCGAGGCGAACACGCCTTCCACCTCCGGCAGCGAGCGCAGGTCCGCGCTCATCTGGTTCATCACCCGGTCCGCTTCGAGCACCGGGGTGCCAGGCGGCATCTCCACACGCGCTTGCACCATGTCCGAATCGAAGCGGGGAATGAACGTGAACGGCACCAGTCCCAAGAAGATGACGGATATCGAGGCGACGAAGACGCCAAGCCCCATGCCGACAGTCTTCCACGGATTGTGGATCGCCCAGCCCAGCGCGTCGCGATAGAACAGCGCGAAAGCGCCGGGTTTTGGCTCCGCGTCATGGCCTTTGTTTTTCAGGAAGAACGCCGCCATCATTGGCGTGATTAGTCGCGCGACAACAAGGGAGAAGAATGTCGCCGCCGCAACTGTGAGGCCGAACTCCCTGAAGAACGGCCCTACGCCTCCGGTCATGAAGCTCACCGGCACGAACACCGAGATGATGGCCGCGCTGGTGGCGACCACCGCAAGCCCGATCTCGTCCGCCGCTTCGAGCGCCGCCTGGTAGGCCGTTTTGCCCATCCGCATGTGCCGGACGATGTTCTCGATCTCCACGATCGCATCGTCCACCAGCACCCCCGCCACCAAGGCGAGCGCGATCAGCGTCACCATGTTCAGCGTGAAATCGAACAGCTCCATCACCGCGAACGTTGGGATGATGGAAAGCGGGATCGCCGCCGCCGCGATCAGTGTCGCGCGGAAATCCCGCAGGATGATGAACACCACCATGCACGCGAGCAGGGCGCCTTCGATCAGCGCATGGATCGAGCTCTCGTGCATGCCGCGGATGAATTCGACGGTCGTTGCGATCTCGCGCACATGGATATTCGGATTGCGCTGCTCGATCTGCTCGATCCGGTGCGCCATGCGGTCAAACACCTGCACTTCGCTGGCGCCGCGCGAGCGCAGGACCATGAAGCCGACCACCGGCTGGCCGTTGTAGCGCGAGATGGCGTTGAGGTCGCTTGCAGCATCGGTCACCGTGCCGAGATCCGCCAACCGCGCGATGCGCCCGTCGGCGCCGACAATGCGCGTGTTCGCTAGCCCCTCAACGGTATCGGCGCTGCCGAGTGTGCGGATTGCCTGCGCTTGTCCGCCCACGCGCGCCTCGCCGCCGGGCAAGTCCGCATTCAACGCGCGCAACTGGGAGCTGACCTGGTCGGCCGTCACACCGTACGCAAGCAGGCGCGAGGGATCGAGTTCGACGCGCACTTCGCGGTCCACGCCGCCGAGACGTTGCACCGAGCTGACGCCTGGCACTGCAAGCAATTCGCGCTGCAGTTCGTTGTCGATGAACCAGGAGACTTCCTCCGGCGTCATGCCCTCGCCGTTGACGGCGTAATAGCCGATCGGAAACGCGGCGGAATCGATCCGCTGGATCACCGGTTCGCTGATGTCGCCCGGCAATTCGCTGCGGATGCGCCCGATTGCATCGCGCGCGTCGTCAACCGCGCGGCCGAGATCGGTCTCGCCCTCCATCTCGACCGTCGTTGTCGAAACGCCGGAGGAAATCGTCGAGGTCACGCGCTTCACGCCTTCGACGGAGGTCAGCGCGGACTCCACCCGCTCGGTGATCTGCGTTTCCATCTCCGCCGGCGCCGCGCCCGGCTGCGCCACGGTCACCATGAAGCCGCCGAAATCGACATTCGGCAGTTGATTGATCGGCAAGCGGTTGTACGCGGTCCAGCCCGCGAACAAGAGCGCCAGAATAAGAAGGATCGGCGGGATCGGATTGCGGATCGCGCCGGCGGAGATGTTCAGCGCCATATCGGCTTAATCCGATCTGCCGCGCAGCGCGGTCGGCTCCGCTGGCGTCGCATCCGCTTGCGCGGGCTGCGCGGACGGCAGCGGGCGCACTTCGTCGCCGGATTGGAGGAACGCTGCGCCGGCGCCCACGACGGTGTGCCCCGGCTGGAGACCTTCAACGATTTCCACCCAGTCGCCCGCGCGCGCGCCGAGCCGCACGTTTGCGCGTTGGACGATATAGTGAACCTCGTCATCTCCTTCGCGGCGCGTCGGCTGCACCACGAACACGTAGGGTGCGCCGTCCTCGTAGAGGATCGAGCTTTGCGGCGCGGCGAGGGTTTCGCGCGGCGCCAATTGCGCCGTGCCGCGCAGATACATGCCAGCCACCACGCGTGATCTTTCCGGCAATTCGAACAGCGCCTCACCGGTACGCGTACGCGGATCGACCGAAGCGGGCAGGCGTGAGAGGCGCGCTTGCACCGTCGTGCCGTCGACAAGTTCGAACACGGCCGGTTGTCCCGCCTGCATGGCAAGGATGTCCGCTTCAGCCACCTGCGTCGCGACTTCGAGCTGATTGCCCGCGGCGATGCGGAAGAGAATCTGCCCCTCCACGGGCCGGCCAATTTCAGCGCTGCGATCGATCACCAGTCCGGACGCGGGCGCGCGCACATAGCCGCCGCCCAGCCGCGCATTGGTTTCCTGCAATTGTGCGCGCGCCGCGGCCAAGCGCGCGTCCGCCGCGATCGCCGCCGCACGCCGTTGCTCGATCGCTTCCGCGGAGAGCGCGCCGGAATCGCGGATCGATTCCGCGCGCTGGTACTCGCCGCGCGCACGCACCGCGGCCGATTGTGCTTCCGCCACCGCCGCTTGTGCAGCGCGCGTCTGCGCCTGCGCCAGATCGGTGTCCAGCCGCGCCATCGCTTGGCCTGCGCGCACTGTTTGGCCTTCATCGACGAGCAGTTCGAGGATGCGCACGCCCGTCGCCGGCGCAGTCACTTGGATGTCGCGCGTCGGGCGCGCTTCGCCGGTCAAGGTGATGGTCGGGCTAAACAGGCGCGGCTGGATGTGCACAACCGTCACCGCTTGGCGCGTGTCGACCGCGACGCGCTCAGCGCCGCCTCCGCCGATGCGCGTGAGAACGCCGATCACCACGAGGGCGGCAATAATGCCCGCCGCGGTGAGCAACACGACCCGCCGGCTGCGGCGCACGTCGTCGGGTTCGCCTTCGCCTTTCCAGGCGCGCTCGCCCACCGTGCGCGCGTTGCGCAACGCACGGCCGCCAGCGTCGCCGACGCGCTTCAGAAGGCCCTGGGCGCGGTTGAACAGCTCGGGACGCTCGGGCTTATTCATCGTGGGCTCAAGTAGCGTTGCGCGAGGGCGCGAAATTGCGCGACCGCGGCGTCCGGATCGGTGTCGCGCAAGAATGCGCGCCTCAGAGCTATGCCTTCGATTGCCGCAAACAAGGTGTTCGCTGCCTCGCGCCCATCGAGTTCTTTATCGACCTCGCCGCGATTTTGCGCGCCTTTGATTGCCTGCGCGCAATAATCCAGGCTGTTCTGGTTGATCTTCAAGAGCGGCGCCGCGACAGCGTCGTCGCGGATCGCTTCGGCGAAAATGTCCGCGATCAGCGAGCCGTCGCCCTCCGCGAACTTCTCGAAGAAGTCCCGCGCAATGAGCGAAAGCGCATCGATGAGCGGGCCTTTGCGCGTTGCTTCCAGAAACGCGCCGTCGGAGTCCGCGTGCTTGTCTTCAGCGATGGCGCCGATGATGTCAGCCTTCGACGCGAAATAGCGATAAAGCGCGCCGGCGCTCATGTTCGCTTCCGCGCAGATTTCCTGCATCGTCGCCTGGTGGAAGCCGCGGCGGCGGAAACAGGTCAGCGCGGCGTCCAGGATCTGGCGCCGGCGGCGATCGGCCAGGGAAGGGTCTGCGAGACGAGCCAAGAGAGAGCCTCTGCGCATGGCCGGTCTTGCTCCGGCTCGCTGCACCGCATATAAAACGAATATTCGTTCTCTAAATCTTAACAAAGGGTGTCGTCAAGTTTAAAGGGCGACACCAGATGTGCGTCTGGCGGGCGGGCGTAGCGCGAGGAGCAGCCGGAATGTCTTTCCGAAAGAAGGCGCTACGCGTGACAGCGCTGGCTGGATTGGCGCTTGCGGGGGCCTGCTCAACGATGCCGGACGAGCGCCCAGAAGCGCCGGCGCTGCCCACGGCTTGGCGCGACGCGCCCGTGGGCGCCGATGTCCAGCTCACCGATTGGTGGCGCCAGTTCAACGATCCGGCGCTCGACCGCCTGGTCGCCGAGGCGCTTGAGAACGGCCCCACGGTTCAGATCGCGGCGCTCCGCGTCGCCGAAGCGCGCGCCGTCTCCCGCACCACGATCACGCGCTATCTGCCGGAGCTCAACGCCATCGGGCGCGGCGCCTACACGCGCGCCATTGAAGGCCCGATCAGCTCGATTCCCGGCGCGCCCGGCGCCAGCGAGCCAGAACAGATGACCGGCTCCTACGGCGCGGAAGTCTCTTGGGAGGTCCCGCTTTTCGCGCGCATCGAGGCCGCGCATGTGGGCGGGCGCGCCAACAATGCGAGCGCTTTCGCCGATCTGCGCGCCGCGCGCGTCGCGCTCGTCGCCGATGTTGCGCAAGCTTATGTCGACTACCGGGCGGCGCGCGAGAGCCACCAAGCGCTGGCGCAACAGGTCTCCGTCGCCGACCAGCTCGCCGGCATTCTCGAGATCAGCGCCAATGCAGGCATCGCCGCGCCCGCCGACGCCGCCGATGCGCGCCGGCTCGCCGAAAGCGCGCGCACGCAGCTTCCCGGCCTCGTGATTGAAGCGCGCCGCGCCGAGAACGTGCTTGCGGTCCTTCGCGGCATCTCGCCTGGCGCGGAGGATCAAGCCACCAGCGCCGTTCTCGCGGCCGACGCTGACGTGCCCGTGTTGCCGCTGGAGGCCGCGCCCGCCGCGCCGGCCGATCTCTTGCGCCTTCGCCCCGATGTCGCGCGCGCCGAGGCGCAGGCGCTGCTCGCCGCCGCTAATCTCGCCGACGCGCGCGCAAATCTTCTTCCGCGCCTCAATCTCAGCGGCGCCATCACCGTCACCGACAACCTCATCGGCGCCTCGCTGCCCTCAAGCACGACGCTTGTCACCGGCGCGCCGCTTATCTCCATCCCACTGTTCGACTGGGGCGCCCGCATCGCCGATGTGCGCGCCGGCCGCTCGCGCTTCCAGCAATCTTTGATCCAGTACCGCCAGACCGTGATCAGCGCCCTCGGCGAAGCTTCCAACGCGCTCACCTCGCTCGACCAGGGCCGCCAGCGTCTCGGCTCCGCGCGGCGAGCGGAAGAGGCCGCCGAAGCCACGGCGCGCGGCTCGCGCGCGGCGTACGAGGCGGGCATCCAGAGTCTGGCCGACCGGCTGCGCTCCGAGCAGCAACTGATCGACGCGCGTCTCGCGCGCATCAACGCTGAGCGCCAGCAAGCCAGCGCCGCCATCGCCACCTACCGCGCGTTCGGCGGCGGCCCGGCCATCAACGACGATCTCAGTGCGGCGAACTTGCAGCGTGCGAACGAGGGGCAAGGGTCGTAAGTAGGCCCGTCAGCAAGGAGGCGGGTTTGAGCGTTGTGAGCGCCAAAGCGGGCGAAGCGTACGAGACCGACGTCATCATCGTCGGCGCGGGGCCCGTGGGCCTGTTCGCGGTGTTCGAGCTCGGTCTCCTCGATCTCAAGGCGCACATCGTCGACGTGCTCGATCGCCCGGGCGGCCAATGCGCCGAACTCTATCCCGAAAAGCCCATCTACGACATTCCAGGCCTGCCGGTAGTCAGCGGCCAGGAGTTGACCGATCGCCTACTCCAACAAATCAAGCCGTTTTCGCCGACCTTCCATCTTCAGCAAATGGCGGAGTCGCTGGAGCGGTTGGACGACAAGCGCTTCCAGCTCAAGACCGAACTCGGCACGACAATCACCGCGTCCGTGCTGGTCATTGCCGCAGGCGGCGGCTCGTTCGTGCCGCGCAAGCCGAAGATCGACGGCCTCGAAGCGTTCGAAGGCAGGTCGCTCTTCTACGCCGTGCGCCAGATGGAGCGCTTCCGTGGGCGTGATCTCGTCATCGCCGGCGGCGGCGACAGCGCGCTCGATTGGGTGCTGAACCTGCAGCCCCTCGCGAAATCCGTCACGCTCGTCCACCGCCGCGACGACTTCCGCGCCGCGCCGCACTCGGTCGCGAAGATGCGCGCGCTGGTCGCCGAAGGCAAAATGAAGCTCGAGATCTCCGATCTCAAAGAGCTGAGAGGCGACAACGGCCAGCTCAGCGCCGTCGTCTGCGAACGCAAGGATAAGTCCCGCTACGACATTCCGTGCGACACGCTGCTCGCCTTTTACGGCCTCACCATGAAGCTCGGCCCCATCGCCGACTTCGGCCTCAACCTCAACGAAAACCTGATCCCGGTCGACACCGAGAAGTTCGAAACCAGCGAGCCCGGCATCTTCGCGATCGGCGACATCAATACCTATCCCGGCAAGCTGAAGCTCATCCTTTGCGGTTTCCACGAAGCGGCGCTAATGAGCCAGGCCGCGTTCAAGATCTGCCGGCCGGGCGAACGCCTAGTATTCCTGTACACGACCAGTTCAACCGACCTGCAGAAAAAGCTCGGCGTCGCCTGATAGAGAGTCAGCGACTTTCGCGTTGCTATTCGTCGCCCCGGCAAGCGCCCTCGTAAGCCCCCTCTATACGCACTTGCATCCCCTGGCCCATACCCGCGCCGGTCATCGTCATGTCAGCGGTGTAGTGCGTTTGCATATCGCCGTTCATCACAGTGCGGATATGGCCCCCGCCGTCATCGCCGGTGCACTCAGCTTCATAGACCAAGCCTTCGGGCGTTCGCTGCAAACCAGCCGCTGAGGTGCAGTGAGAATTGGGCTCCGAAGCAAGTTGGTTCAAGTCGACGCTGGTTACGCATTCCACTTCCACGGTTTGCTGACCCATTACTGTGATGGTCTTGCGCCAACGGCCGAGACGAATCTCGTCTCCCGGACGGGTTGCTGCAGCAGATGCGGATTGTGTTGCCGAGCCCGGGTCGTCTCCTGTGTCCGAAGAAGGCGGCGAACAGGCGCCCAGCGCGACGATGAGTGTAGCTAAGAGAACTTTGCGCATGACCTTTGCCTCCCCGAGCGAGATCTTACGCCGTCTCGACTAAGCTTAAAAGAATCTACCCTCCTGAGTGCACGATTTGCGTAATCGCAGCTGCCGACTATTTTGACGGCTCGCGATCAACCGACGCGACGTGCTGAAATACCTATTACTGGCGGCGCATCGTTCCGACCGCTGTAGCTACGTCCGCTTCGGCGGACCCTTGCCAGCTTTTGCGCCTGCGAACGGACGAATAGGAGGACTTATGCTGCCTCTATCCAACATATTTTCAACCTAACGCATTGAATCCAAGCCACATCACGAAAATCAATCCGACCGGGTTGAACTGCGTTTACAATTCTCCCGCTCTCACACGGGAGGATTTCGAAGAGCTCCGAACCTTTGAGATGTGAGGGTTGCGGTCGAGCGTGAGGCGTCGTGCAAGCGAGCCTGAAGCCGGCGGGGTTGTAACCGCCGGGGTCTGCGTCTTCTTCGGATGAAGGCGACACACGCCGCCGGCCCTAGCCGCCTCCAGGAGTGAAAAACCTCCCGCGACGGCGCCGGCGAGCAAAGACCGCAACGGGGCGCGTTCGACGCGCGTCTCGCCGAACTCGAAAGAGCGTAGGCGAGACACCATTGAGACTACCTCGGCGCGTCCGGCGCGCCCCGCCTCCCAATGGAGGCAGATTTGTGAGCGAAGGGAGTGGGTCGAGCCGCGCGCGACGAATGCGCGAAGAATTGCACGCGCGTGTCCGTTCGTGTCCTTCGCGCCGTCTTTGTGTCTTTGTGGTTTTCTTTTTCAACACAAAGGCACAAAAGATTCACAAAGGACACAAAGCCGGAGCGGCCATGATCCATTCCTCTATTATCGACGCCATCGGCAATACCCCGCTGATCAAGCTCCGGCGCGCGAGCGAAGAAACCGGCTGCACCATTCTCGGCAAGGCCGAATTCCTGAATCCCGGCCAGTCCATCAAAGACCGCGCCGCGCTCGCCATCATCAAGGACGCCGAAGCCAAACGCCAACTCCGCAAAGGCGGCGTTATCGTCGAAGGCACCGCCGGCAACACCGGGATTGGCTTGGCGCTCGTCGGCGCGGCGCGCGGCTATCGCGTCATCGTCGTCATGCCGCGCACGCAAAGCCAAGAGAAGAAGGACGCGGTGATCTCGCTCGGCGCCGAACTCGTAGAAGTCGATCCCGCGCCCGCCGCGTCCGAGAACCACTACACCAAGATTTCCCGCCGCATCGCCGAAGAGAAAGCGCGCACCGAACCCAACGGCGCCATCTGGGCCAATCAGTTCGACAACATCGCCAACCGCCAGGGCCACCTCGAAACCACCGGCCCCGAAATATGGCGCGATACGCAAGGCCGCGTCGATGGCTTCATCTGCGCCGTCGGCTCCGGCGGCACGCTTGGCGGCGTCTCCATGGCGCTCAAAGCCAAGAACAAGGACGTCGTCATCGGCATCGCCGATCCCGGCGGCGCGGCGCTCTACAATTGGTACAAGCACGGCGAACTCAAAGCGGAAGGCGCATCCATCACGGAAGGCATCGGCCAGGGCCGCGTCACCGCCAATCTCGAAGGCGTTGTCGTCGACGAAGCCTTCCGCATCGAGGACAAAGACTGGCTCCCCGTCCTCTACAATCTCGTCCAGGAAGAGGGCCTCTGCGTCGGCGGCTCCTCTGCGCTCAACGTGCTCGGCGCCATGGAGCTCGCGCGGAAACTCGGGCCAAACAAAACCGTCGTTACGGTGCTGTGCGACTACGGCAATCGCTACACCTCGAAGCTCTTCAATCCCGCTTTTCTGCGGTCGAAAGATCTGCCCACGCCGCCTTGGCTCGACTGAATTGAGTTTCGCCAGCCGCGCGCATCGACATGGCGCCTTAGCTACGCGCCGCTATAACGAACACGCGGCGCCGGACGTTTTGCGTGTGAGGGCCGATTGCACGGGCGCGCCGCCTTCGGCCTCATAGGGCAAGAGGGAAGCTTATGTCCGCGCTGCAATCCATACTCATCAGACTCAATCGCAAATTCGCCGATGACGAAATCGGCGCGCTTGCGACAACCGCCGAAATGTTCGCGCCCGGCGAGCGGCTCGATGCGGCGTTCCTCGTCGGCAACACGCCGCTTTATCGTGCGTGGAAATCGTACATGCAGACGGTGCCGGAAGTTTTCCAGGAAACCATCCGCACCGTGCTCTATCACGCGCTCACCACCGAGCCGCCCACGAGCGTCACCATGGCGTGGGCGCCGGGGTACGATCACGAAGTGACCGTGTGGCAGGCGCCAGACTCCAACAACACGAAGGGCGGCATCACCGTGCTGGTGAAGGGCCGCTATCCGGGCGACACGCATCCGTTGGCGCCGCCCGCCGGATACGCGCCGCTCGCTGCGAAAAAGGCAGCGAAGAAGAAGGGCAAGAAGAAGCGCGGCTAGTCGTGCGGGCCATACGCGGCCAAGCGTAGACCTTCAATCGCGTACGCAAGATCGCTCGGCTTGGCGTACGTCATGAGGCGGCGGCTGCCCGCAGTGATGCGCGTCAGCATATCCGGTGTAAACGCAGCGCGGGCCTCCTCGAACCGCCCCAGCCGCGCGAGCGCCGGTCCGAGCACGCTGACCGCGCGCCACTCGCCCTGCCTCATCGCCGCCCGCGCCGTCGTGACCGCCGCTTCCAGCTCGCCGGCGTGATACTCGGCGATCGCGAGCACAAGCTGCAGCGCGCCGAAGCGCGGATCGTACGGATTATGGCGCATGCTGCGCTTGATCGGTTCGATCGCTTCAGCCGCGCGTCCGCTATAGGTCAGCACTTGGCCGAGCCGGAAATAACCAATGGCGAAGTTCGGATTGACGGCGATGGCGCGCTCTGCCGCGTCCAGCGCTTCGCCGTGGCGCGAGAGATAGAGCAGCGCGCCTGCCAGCGCCGAGTAGGCGTACGCGTCCTGCGGATCGAGCGCGACGCCGCGTTTGGCTGCGTCATATCCGAGCGCTAGATCCGTGTCCGTGTCGCTCGAGAGCGCGTACACGACTTTGCCGTAATAGGCGCGCGCCAGTCCGACGTGTCCCATCGCCATCTCAGGATCGCGCGCCACGCACTCAGTGAAACACGCGATGGCCGCGTCATAGTCGGGATCGTGGCCGCGGTTCATGAGCCACAAGCCACGCTGCCCGCACTCGAACGCCGTGAGATCGCGGATGGCCCTGCGGCTCATGCGCTGGCCTTCGCTGCGCAAGATGGCCGGCTCCATCGCGCCGACGACGCTATGTGTGATCTCGTCCTGCAGCGCGAAAATGTCGGCGACATCGCGATCGAACGTCTCGGCCCAGATGTGCGCGGCGCTCGCCGAATCGATGAGCTGGCAGGCGATGCGCGCCCGCGATCCGATGCGGCGAACCGAACCTTCCAGCACGTAGCGCACGCCCAGCTCGCGCCCGACCTGCTTCACATCGACGGAGCGGCCCTTGTAGATAAAGCTCGAATTGCGCGCGATGACGAAGAACCAGCGCCAGTGCGAGAGCGCCGTAATGATGTCTTCCGTCACGCCGTCGGCGAAGTAAACCTGCTCGGGATCGCCACTCATGTTGTCGAACGGCAGCACGGCGATCGAGGGCTTGTTCGGCAGATCGAGAGTGGGCCCTGAATCCGCGCCGCTGCTGAGATGCACGCGATATGCGCGCACCGGCCGGTTGATATTCTTCAGCCGCTGCTCTCCCGCATCGTCGAACGACAAGTCAACGCGGCCGAGCGCATCCTCGCGCACGCGTTCTGAGATGCAGAGTCCGCCCGCCGGCGCCATGGTCTGCAAGCGCTCCGCAAGCACGACAACGTCGCCGAACACGTCGCCATTCTCGACGACCACGTCGCCATCATGGATGCCGATGCGGAAATCGATCCGTTGCGGCGAGGGCAGGGGCGCGTTGCGCTCGGCCATCGCACGTTGAAACGCCGCCGCGCACTCAAGGGCTTCGACAGCGCTGGCGAACTCCGCCAGCACGCCGTCGCCCATGGTCTTTACGATGCGTCCGCCGTGTTCGCCCACCAGCGGCTCCAGAGCCTCGGCGACGCATGCCTTGAACAGGCGCAGGGTCGTCGCTTCGTCGAGCGCCATCATCCGGCTGTAACCGACGACATCCGCCGCCATGATGGCGGCGAGACGCCGCTCTGTTCGCACGTCGGCCAAGACGGCCTCCTCGACACATCGTTACCATATGTCGCAAACCCTGTCGCTGGCGGGTTGAGCGGGGCTACAGCGCGGGCTAGGTGTCGCTTAAACAGGGGACGCTCATGCACATTCGCCATGCACTTTCAGCCGCGGTGATCGCACTTGCCGCTTGCGCCACGTCGGATCAACAAACCGGCGGCGCGCCGGGGCACCAGTTCGCGGGTCCGCCGCTCTCGGAGGCATCGCTGCTTGAGAACGTGCGCGTGCTCGCGTCCGACGAATTCGAGGGCCGCGCCCCCGGCACCAACGGCGAGCGCCTCACGCTCGAATTCCTCGAGCGCACCTTCGCCGCCGCCGGCCTCCAGCCTGGCGTCACGCTGCCGGACGGCACGCGCTCCTGGCGCCAGGAGACGCCGCTGACCGCCGCCACGCTCACCAACACCCCGACCCTCACGATCACGGGCCGCGACGGCGCGCGCGACTACGCCTACGCGACGCAATTTTCCGCCTGGACGCGCCGCCTCGACCCGACCGTCGATATCGCCAACGCGCCGCTCGTTTTCGTCGGCTACGGCGTCAACGCGCCCGAACTCGGCTGGAACGATTACGAGGGTGTCGACGTGCGCGGCAAGATCGTCGTGATGCTCATCAACGATCCCGATTTCGAAACCGGCGACGATCGCGGCTTCGGCGGCCGCGCCATGACCTATTACGGCCGCTGGACCTACAAGTTCGAAGAAGCTGGCCGGCAAGGCGCCGCCGGCGCCATCATCATCCACGAAACCGCCGGCGCGTCCTATCCTTGGGCCGTCATCCAATCATCAACGGGTCCGCATCCGCGCTGGGATGTCGTGCGGGCCGATCGCGGCGCCAGCCGCACTGGCTTCGAAGGCTGGATCACCAACGAAGTCGCGGTCGAAACCTTCCGCCGCGCCGGCCTCGACTTCAACCGGCTGAAGGCGCGCGCGCAAACGCGCGGCTTTCGCGCCGTGCCGATGGGCAGGCTTACCGGCTCGCTCCATCTCGAAACCACCGCCGAGACGCGCATGACGTACAACGTCATCGGCGTGCTCCCGGGGCGCACGCGTCCACAAGAGACGATCATCTATTCCGCGCATTGGGATCATCTCGGCCGCTGCCCGGCGATCGACGGCGACGACATCTGCAACGGCGCGCTCGACAACGCGACCGGAACGGCCGCTCTGATCGAACTCGCGCGCCGCTTCGCCGCCGACGGCGCCGGCGAGCGCTCTGTCGCGTTCGCCGCCTGGACGGCGGAAGAGCAGGGGCTGCTTGGGGCGCTCTATTATTCGCAGCACCCTGTGTTCGCCCCGCGCGACACCGTCGCCAACATCAATATGGACGGCATCAACAGCATGGGCCGCACGCACGACATCGAGATCGTCGGTTTCGGCAAGAGTGAGATGGACGATCTCGCGGTCGCCGCGGCCCGCGCGCAAGGCCGCCGCGTCGCGCCCGATTCAAATCCCGAGGCCGGTTATTTCTTCCGTTCCGACCAACTGCACCTCGCCCAGCTCGGCATCCCCGTGCTCTACACCTCCAACGGCGTCGACATGGTCGGAGGCGGCGTCGAACGCGGCCGCGCGCTCAACGACGCCTACGTCGCCAACAATTATCACAAGCCCTCGGACGAAGTGACGGACGAGTGGGACATGTCCGGCGGCGTCGAGGATCTTCAGCTCCTCTACGCAGTTGGCCGCCAGCTCGCGGACAACGACACCTGGCCGCAATGGCGCGAGAACGCCGAATTCCGCGCGGCGCGAGAGCAGTCGGGACGCTAGCTGCAAGCGAAGCGTGTTCACACCCGATGCGAGCACGTTTCGCTTGCAAGATTTGCAGGTCTCGGCCTAAGCGGCGCAAGGAGGCGGAGATGAGCGCGATCAAACTCTACGGCAGCTCCGACAGCGGCAACGCGATGAAGGCGCGCTGGGTGGCCGAGCGTCTTGCCATTCCCATCGAGTGGATCGAGACCAACGCGTTCAACGGCGAAACGCGCACGCCCGAGTTCTTGAAGCTCAATCCCGCGGGCCAGGTGCCGACCGTGGTGCTCGGCGACGGGCGCACGCTCGCACAATCGAACGCGATCATGTTGCACCTCGCCGCGGGCAGCGATCTCATCCCGAGCGATCCATACGATCGCGCCAAGATGTTCGAGTGGTTATTCTGGGAGCAGAACAGTCACGAAATCTATGTCGCCGTGCGCATCGCGCGCCGGCACTTTCTCAAGCAGCGTGAAGAAGACCTCGATCCAGCACTCATGATCCGCGGCAAAGCGGCGCTGGCGCGCATGGAGGAGCAACTGCGCCAGACGCCGTATCTCGTCGGCGCTGCGTTGACGCTCGCCGACATCGCGCTCCTCGCCTACACGCGCAAAGCCGAACTCGGCGGCTTCGATCTCGCCAGCTATCCGTCCGTGCAGGCTTGGATCGCACGGATGGAAAGCGACCTCGGGCTTTCGCCTTTTTCGGCGTCGGCGCCTTGAGAGGGAACCCGCCACGGTCTAGCCGCATTGCCTTTCGACGGTCTAAGCTGAGCCGGACCGTTAACGAGGGCGCATGAGCATCAACCCGGACCTTTGGCCCGTGCTGTTGACGACTTTCAGCCTGTTTTTGGCCGTCGGTTTCATCGCACAATTGATCGATGGCGCAGTAGGCATGGCCTACGGCGTGATCTCGACCAGCGTTCTGCTGGCTTTTGGCGTGCCTCCGGCGCAAGCCTCGGCAACGATCCACGCAGCGGAGTGCTTTACGACAGGTGCGTCGGGAGCGTCGCACTTGCTGCACAAGAACGTCGATTGGCAGCTCTTCTTCCGCCTCGCGCCCGCGGGCGTCGTCGGCGGCGTGATCGGCGCCTATCTGTTAACCGGCTTTGATCCGACCTTCATCAAAGCGGTGGTGATCGCCTATCTCGGCGTGCTTGGCGTTTACATGCTCACGCGCGCGCTGCGTGAACTCAAGGACGAGCCGCCGCATCTGAAGCATGTCGTGCCGATCGGCGTGGTCGGGGGATTTCTCGACGCCAGTGGCGGCGGCGGCTGGGGTCCGATCGTGACATCGACCTTGCTCGGCCGCGGGCACACGCCGCGTTACGTCATCGGCAGCGTCAACAGCGCCGAGTTCGTGGTCACCGTCGCGATCTCGCTGACTTTTCTTTTCACGCTGTTAACCGGACGCTTCGAACTCGAAGGCGGCATCATCGCCGGCGGCGCCGCGCTGGGCGGACTTATCGTGGGCGGGCTCTTCGCAGCGCCGCTCGCAGGCTACATCACGAAGGTCGCGCCGGCCCGCTGGCTGCTGGGCGCCGCCTCGATATTGGTGATCGGCCTCTCGATCTGGCAGGGCATCCAGCTCTGGCCGCGGCTGCTCGAATATCCGGTCTTCCGGGAAATGGCCGATTTGACCCTGCTGATGCGTTAACCCTCGGGTTACGAACCCGTCGTTTACGAACGCTCAGCGAAGCTGTCCGCTTCGTTGGAGCAAGCCCTGGTCGGCCCGATCAATTCCGCCATCGCGCAGGCCCTGTTCGGCCAAGCTGATTCTTCCGGAGTCGGCGCCGATCTGCTCGTGGCGATGGCCAAGGCGCGCGCCGGCATCGGCGTTGACGTGCGCGCAGCCACGCAGGATCCCAACGCACCCATCGCCCCTGTCTGGACCCCAGGGGTTTCGCCCAGCGCCGAAGTGCTGATCCAGCGCGCGCTCTCGAACAAGTCGTTCTTCGACACCGGCGCCAAGCTCTACTCCGATCTCGGCGCTTCCGGCGATTATCGGCGGCTCTTTGCGCTCTACTCCGGTCTCACCACGCTCCAAGCGCTCGCCGGCCGCGCCGAAGACAAGCAGCTCTCGAAAACGCAGCAGGCGCAAACTCAGGCGCAGTTCGCGCGGGGCCTTGCCGAACTCGAAGCCTTCTTCGCCCAGCAGCAATTCGAGGACATGCGCTTGGCGCAAGGCGACCGCGTCGACAAAACGCAAAGCACGATCGCGCTGCCGACCAAGTCCGAAGACTACCAAACAGCCGTCATTCACAAAGGCGGCCTCTATGACAAGGTCAGCGGACTTGCCTCGGACGCCAAATTCAACATCGTCGCCACGTCCGCCGGCGGCACGGTGCGCAACGTTGCGATCGATCTGTCGCAAATGGGATCGATCCCGCGCACGCTCGGCAACGTCATCAGCTTTATCAATGGCAAGCTCGGCGCAGCGGGCGCCTCGTCGCGGCTGGAGTCGGTGGACCTCACGCCGAAGACCAGCGCAATCAAGATCGGCGCCCGCACAATCGAAACGCGCTACACCGGCCCTAAACAATACGCGCTGAAGGTGGATGTGCGCGCCGGCGAACGCGTCGCGTTCGAGCCGGTGAGTGCGGCGCCCGCTTTTTATGTCGTCGGCGCCAGCGCGAACGGCGGGCGGCTCATCAAGCTCGCAGATGTCGGCGGCGCGCCGGGTCAGCCCGCTTGGCTCGAACGTCCTGGCGCCACGGCCGATCCTATCGGCGCTCATGTCGCGACGGGCTGGTACGGGCCCGGCGCCCCGTACGCGGCGGGGCCCTTGAGCGCGCTTGAACAGCGCAGCAACGCTCTGGTGTCCGACGGCGCCAATGGCTTTGAAGATAAACTCCGCGCCGCCGGCGAGGCGGTGCTGAAACTCGACCTCGGCGACGGCCGCACGATCTCCGTCACCACAGCCTGGCGCAGCGACGATCTGGAAGCCTGGCGCGCGCGCGACGGTGAAAGCGAGGATCGCGCCATTGTCGATGATCTTGCCGAGCGCCTCACACAGCTTCTGCACGAACAGGGCATCGCGGCCGGCGTCGAGGTCTGGGAGGACAACGGCAATCTCGGGATCTCCGTCATCAGCGGAGACCGCGTCCGCGCGTCGAGCCTTACGATCGGCGGCAAGGTCGCGACGCTTGAGGCGATTGTTCCGCCCGGCCAAGTCGGCGGTCTTCGCGACGGCGTGTTCGCGCGCCGTTTCGAAACGGGCGCAGTCGCCGCTTCGACGGACTTATTCGTCGGCCAACAGACGTTCGTGATTACAACGTCGAGCCAGGCGCACACGATCACGATCGATGGCGGCGAGGACGGCATCGATGGAGCCGCTATCGCTCAGCAGCTCAACACGAAGCTCGCCGAGAAGGGCGTCAACGCCGCGGCTTATCTCGTCGATAACGGCGGTTCGCTCACTCTGCGCATCGACGCGCTGCACGATGTCCTGAACGTCGCTGCGACGCTGAATGAAGATGAGCATGCAGCCGATCTGCAAGCGCCAGGCGCGTGGGCCGCTGGCGGACTGCCTAACGCAGCGGCGGGGACGATTTTCGGCGATGCTGTACGCAGCCATTCTGCCGCCAGTTCGCCTCTGCTGACCCATACGGGAGCACTCGATATTGAGGTCGTCGTCGCGACCGCGACTGGAAACAAGACGATTACTGTCTCCGTCAGCGCTCTGGAACGCGCGAACGATCCCGACCCGTCGCCTGGCGAATGGAGCGCGGCGTTTCATGATCGTCTGGACGCGGCGCTGAACGCTGCAGGCGTCTATGTTGGGGCCACAGGCAACGATCTAACGCAATGGGCGATCGCGGAGAACGCTGGACAGCGCCTCGTTTCCGTCAGCGTCAATGGCGACGCGTTGACGCTGGAGGGCTCGGCGCCGGCGTTCGGCCTCGGCGGCGCGCACTCGGCGGACCGCAGCTTCACCAGTGCGCAAGCTGCGAGCGGCGTGAGTGACGATGTTGCGGCGCTTCTGAGCGATCAAAGCGTCTCGATCACGTTCGGGACGGCTTGGGGCGAGCGCACGGTCAGCGCGTCACTCGATCCCGGCGATCCGCGCACGCTCGAAAGCGCGGCGCAGAGGCTCAACGAAGCGCTCGCTGAGGCGGGCTACGATCTCGGCGTCGCTGCGGTCGGCCTTTCCGGCGGCGGCGCGGGGCTTCGTATCGTCACTGGCGCTTCCCATACGATCCGCAGCGTCTCCGAAATCAATCTCGGAGGCGACAGCGTGAGCGCTACCCTCGATCCAATCGACTCCGCCAGCCACGCGGATGATCCGCTCGGCGCACTCCGCGTAGTCGACCGCGCAGCGCGGGGCGCCGCGGTGACGGAGACAATCTCCTCGGCGTCCACCTTTGTTGCGCCTTCCGCCGCCACATCCGGATGGTTCCCCGGCCGCGCGGTCGGCGTTGGTGGCGGGGCGG
>JAEWNX010000386.1 GCA_023461135.1 Pseudomonadota bacterium | reverse complement strand
CCACGGATGACGAAGCGCTGGCGGCGTTTCAGCTTTGCGCGCATTTAGAAGGCATCCTGCCGGCGCTGGAGCCTTCGCATGCGTTAGCGCGCGTTGGCGATGTCGCGCGCGAGATCGGCGAGAACGGCATCGTCATCATGAACCTCTGCGGCCGCGGGGATAAGGACGTGTTCACGGTCGCGGACGCGCTTGGAGTGAAGCTTTGATGAAACACACCCTCATTGCACTTGGCGCCGCGCTCTTGCTCGCTTCCCCAGTGCATGCGCAAGACGAGACCGCGGCTCCCGCGGCGCAGGAAGAAGGCGCAGCGACGGACAGGCTGCTGCCGGAATCCGTGGCTCTTTCCGTTGTCGAAGGCTCTTCCGTTCCGGAAGATTGCCGGTATCCCTCGACAATCAGTGACACCACGAGCTTTGAACTCGCCTGCGTGACCATGCCCCGCATGAGTTCCGGCCTGATCGGTGCGGAATACATCGCCCAGCTTGGCCAACTCGGCTGGCGCCAGGGCGCTTACGTCGAAGGCGGCATGACCGCCGTTCGCACCGACGAAAACAACTGCGATCGGGTGCTGAACATCTTCCCGGCCGAATTCCCGCCCGGCGAAGAGCGTTCGGCCACCATGGTGATCTGGTTCGTGCTGGAGCGCGCGCCACGGTGCTCCAGCTAACCGATGAACGCGCGGCTTTCAGCCCGCTTTGCGTCGCTCAAACGCGAAGGGCGCGCCGCGCTCGTCGCGTACGTGATGGCGTCTGATCCGGATCACGAGACGTGTGCGGAGATTTTGCGCGGGCTGCCGGCTGCGGGCGCTGACATCATCGAGCTGGGCTTTCCGTTCTCCGATCCGATGGCGGATGGGCCGAGCATTCAGAAAGCGGCGCAGCGGGCGTTGAAGGCGGGCGGGTCACTCAAACAGACGCTGGAGCTGGCGCGCGGCTTTCGGGCTCATGATGAAGACACGCCGCTCATTCTCATGGGCTACGCTAATCCGATCGAGCAGATGGGCTACGAGGCGTTCGCGCAAGGTATGCGTGATGCGGGCGCGGACGGCGCGATCGTTGTCGATCTGCCGCCGGAGGAAGATGCGCCGCTGCGCGCGGCGTTCGCGAAGCAGGATCTGGCCGTCATCCGCCTAGCCACGCCCACGACCGACCACAACCGGTTAACCAAGGTGGTCGAAGGCGCGTCCGGCTTCCTGTATTATGTCTCGGTCGCCGGCGTCACCGGCGCGAACGCTGCAAACACGGGCGCCGTGCGAACGGCGGTGGAACGCCTGCGGCGCGGGACAAATTTACCCATTGCGGTTGGGTTCGGCGTGCGCGATCCGGAAGCGGCCCGCGGCATCGCGCAAACCGCCGACGCAGTCGTCGTCGGGTCTGCATTTGTGGATGAAATCGATGCGGGTCCGCCGCAGGAGACGGTCGAACGCATCTTGCGCAAGGTCAGGCTTTTGAGTGAAGCTGTGCGCTCGGCGCGGAACACCAGGGACGAAGGAAAGCGCGCATGAACTGGCTGTCGAATTTCGCGCGGCCTGGGCTCAAGAAGAAGAGCGACGAGCCGAAGCCGGACACGCCGGACAATCTCTGGGTTAAGGATCCGATCTCGGGCGATTTGATCTATCGCGCCGAGCTGGAGGCGTCGTGCTGGGTGACGCCTTCGGGCTTCCACATGCGCATCGGCCCCGAGCCGCGCTTCAAGCAGATGTTCGACGACGCGGCTTGGCAAGTGATCCCACTGCCGAAGGTTCACCCTGATCCCCTGAAGTTCAAAGACGACAAAAAGTATGTCGACCGCCTGAAGAGCGCGCGCGCGAAAGTGCATCGCGAAGATTGCATGGCGGCGGGCTACGGCCGCATCGGCGGCGCGCACGCGGTCGTGCTGGTGCAGGACTTCGACTTCATGGGCGGCTCGCTCGGCATGGCCGCGGGCGAGGCCTTCGTCAGCGCGGCGGAAGCTGCGGTGCGCCGCAAGGCGGCCCTTGTCATGGTGACCGCCTCGGGCGGCGCACGCATGCAAGAGGGCATCATGTCCCTGATGCAGATGCCGCGCACGACGCTGGCGATCCAGATGCTGCGCGAAGCGGGCTTGCCGTACATCGTCGTGCTCGCCGACCCGACCACGGGCGGCGTCACCGCAAGCTACGCCATGCTTGGCGATATCCACATCGCCGAGCCGGGCGCGCTGATCGGCTTCGCCGGCCCGCGCGTGATCGAACAGACCATCCGCCAGAAACTGCCGGAAGGTTTCCAGCGCGCTGAATACCTGTTGGACAAAGGCATGGTCGACATGGTCGTCGACCGGCGCCAATTGAAGGCGACGATCGCCACGCTGCTTTCGGTGCTGATGCACAAGCGCGCCGTGGCCGAAGGCGAAGGCGGCGAAATGTTCGAGCTGAACCAAATCGCGCCCGCGGCCGAGGAAGAAGACGCCAAGCCGTCAAAGAAGCGCAAACCGCCGAAGGAAGCGCGCGCGAAGGCGGCGGAGTAGTTTGCGCGATCCTGTCGCCGAACGCTTCGACGCGCTGTTCGGGCCGGAATTCGGACACGGCAAGCCGTTCGATCTGAAGCTGCTGCGCAACGCGCTCGAGGCGCTGGGCTCGCCGCAAGATGCGCTGCCGCCCGTGATCCATGTCGCCGGCACGAACGGCAAAGGCTCCACGATTGCGTTCATGAGCGCGATCGTGGAGGCGGCGGGCCTGAAAGTGCATGCTCTCACCAAGCCGCATCTGTTTCAGCTCAACGAGCGCTTCACTGTGTCGAGCCGCTTCGTGGACGATCGCGCGTTGTTTGAGGCGGCCGAGGACACCGCGCGCGTTGAGCCGCGGCTAACGCAATTCGATGCGCAGGTGGCTGCCGCGCTCCTGCTCTTCCGCGAACATCAGGCCGCGCTCGCTCTGATCGAGACGGGCATGGGCGGGCGTTACGATTCCACCAACGTGCTGAGCAAGACGGCGGCCAGCGTGATCACGCCGATCGGGCTGGACCACCAGGACGCGCTTGGCGCCACGCTGACGGAGATCGCCGCGCACAAGGCCGGCATTCTCAGAGCGGGCGCGCCCGCAATCGTCGCACGCCAAGCGCCAGAGGCGATGGCGATGATCGAAACGCGCGCCGAGGCGATCGGCGCACCACTGTTTCGCTGCGGTACGGAGTGGGACGCCTATGCGAGCCACGGACGGCTGGTGGTCCAGACGGAAACACGCGCGCTTGATCTGCCGCTGCCCGCGCTGCAAGGGCGCCATCAGGTCGACAACGCCGGCCTTGCGTGCGCCGCATTGCTGCGCTCCGATGTCGTCGCACTTGACGAGTCCGCGTTCGCTACGGGCGTCGCAAACGCGGCTTGGCCCGGACGCCTTCAATCCCTTACCCGCGGCGCGTTCAGTGCGCCGATCCGCGCGATCGGCGGTGAAGTGTGGATTGATGGCGGGCACAACGCGCACGCCGCGCAAGCTTTGGCGCGCGCGCTTGGCGACATGCAGCGCCGGCGAGAAGCGCGCGCCGTGGCTATCGTCGGCATGCGCGCGCGGAAGGATGCAGACACCTTCATCGGCGCGCTTGCGGGCGCGGCGGATCACGTCATTGCCGTGCCGCTCGCGGAAGCGCATGTGGCGCCGGCGATGATCACCGCGATCTGCAACGCGTTTGATGTCGCCTCGTCGCAAGCGCCATCGCTCGAAGCCGCCATGCAAAACGCGGCGCAGTTTCCTGCGCCGCGCGTGCTGATCTGTGGCTCGTTCTTGCTGGCCGCCGAAGCGCTCAAGCTGGAAAGCGCCTAGACGCTTTCGTTCAGCCACTCGACGATCTTCGACTTCGGCATGGCGCCGACTTTCGTCGCGGCGACCTTGCCGTCCTTGAACACCATCAGCGTTGGGATGCCGCGCACGCCGTACCGGCCGGGCGTCATCGGGTTTTCGTCGATGTTGAGCTTCGCCACCGTGACGCGATCGCCCATTTCGTTGGCGATCTCTTCGAGCGCCGGACCGATCTGCTTGCACGGACCGCACCATTCAGCCCAGAAATCCACGAGCACGGGATGGCCCGACTTCAACACGTCGGCCTCGAAACTATCGTCCGTTATCTTCGTGGTGGCCACGGCAGGGTTCTCCTGGAAAGGCGGGAATCGTCGTCTGGATGTAGGCGCGAACCCTTAACGTTTCAACTGCGCTGGAACTGCTGCAGCGCAGCGTCAAGCCGCGTCTCCGGCAATTCCATCAGCAACGGCGCCTCGGTCCACACCAGCGCGCATTCGACGGTTTTGCCGGGGAAAATCTTGCGCAGTACGTCACGGTAGAGCGCGAGCTGCAACACGTAGGCGTCCGGCGTGTTCTCCACCTTCTGCGGGGCGGGACGATCGGTTTTGAAATCGAGCACGAGCACGCGCGCGCCGTCGATAGCAAGGCGGTCGACCACGCCGCGCACAGCCTTGCCCGCGGCTTCGCCCACGATCGGCGCTTCCGCGCGGCTTTGCGGGCCAAACGCGGCGGCGAAGCGGGCGTCGTCAATCACGCCGAGCGCTTCGCGCGCGTAAGATTCAATCTCCGCCTCCTCCGCCCCTTGGCGCTGTAGCCACGCGCGCGCCGCATCTGCGCGGCGTTCGGTGGAGATCTCCGGCAGCCGCTCAAGCAAGCCATGGATCAAACGCCCTCGGCGGAAACGCCTCTGGCCATCGCGGCGCGGTGAGAACAACGCTGGATCGATGCGCTGGATGCGCGACGGCGCGGCGATCTGGATCTGCGCGGCGCCGGGCGCCGTCGTGCGCGCCCAGTGCGGCAGAGGGAGAGCCGCGCGTTGCGTCGGCGCCTGCTCGTCGGCGTGAAGCACCTCTCCCCATCGCTTGCCGGGGCCGAACGGCGTCTCGATGTCCTCAGCGCCAAGCTGGCCAAGCGCATCCTCGACGGCGGCGCGCCAGCTCACGTTCGGCGCTTCCGCGCTCTTCCATTGCGGGCCGCAGACGATCAGGCGATCCTGCGCGCGCGTCATTGCGACATAGAGCAGCCGCCAATGCTCGCCCAGCATGCGCGCTTTGTGCGCGGCGCGCGCGGCGGCGCAGGGCGCGTCGTCGCCCTTGGCGCTGAAGGAAACGAAGGGGCCGTCTTCATCGTCGAACAACAGGCCATTGTCAGGCGCATCGCCGACATCGCCGGTGGTGTCCGGCAGGATCACGATGGGCGCCTCAAGACCCTTGGCGCCGTGCACGGTCATCACGCGGATCGCGCCGGTTTCAGCTTCGAGCTCGCGCTTTACCTGCCCTGCGTCGGATTCGATGTCGTAGAGGAAACGCTGCAGCGTTGGCGCTTCATCGCCCGGCAGCTTCAGCGCACGCTGCAGCAATTCCTCCAGCGGATCGCGCGTCTCCGGCCCGAGCCGCGAGAACACGCGCCGCCAGCCGGATTCGCCGCGGTCCGTGGTTTCCAGCGCCCAGCTCAGGAACGCGAACGGATCGGCTCCGCGGCGCGCCACGAGCTCCTGGACGAAGGCGCGGGCGGGTGCGTACCTCGCATCGCTCGCCGCCATTAGCCGATCGTGAAGCCGCGCGTGGCCGCGATCGTAGGCTAGCGGGAAGATGTCGTTGTCGTCGTCGGTGAGATTACACCAGGGGCCCTTGAGCACGCAGGCGAGCGAGAGATCGTCGGCGGGATCGAGCGCCACCTGCATCAGCGCCAGGCAATCCTGCACGACAAGCTCCTCGCGCAGCACCATGCGGTCGGCCCCGGCAACCGGCAGGCGCTCGCGCTTGAACGCCTTGATCAGCTCGCGGAACATCGCGCCGCGCTTGCGCACGAGCGCCAGGACATCGCCGGCGTGCATCGGCCTGCGCTTGCCCTCATCCCACACCGCTTCGCGCGCTTCGATCATGGCTTTGACGCGCCGCGCGATCGCCGTGGCGAGGATGGCCGGTGCGCTCGTCTCCGCCTCCACATCCAGCGGCGCGTCCCAAGGCATCGCATCCGCTGCTTGCGGGCGCGGCGTGAACGGCCAGACTTCGACGCAGCCTGCTTCACCCGCGCGCTTGGCCAGGTGCACGATTTCATCGTGCGCGCCGGGGCCAGCGATGACCGGCTTGCCCCGCATCGTGGCGTCGACGGCGCCCAGCACGTGCTGCGTTGAACGGAACGATGTACGCAGCTCGGGCGCGCGGAACAGAGCGCCGGCCGCCTCCGCGCGAGCATCCAGTCGCTGCGCCTCCTCGAGGAAGCGCTCAGGATCGGCGCCCTGGAAGCCATAGATGCTCTGCTTGGGATCGCCGACCGAAAACACCGTGCGCACGCGCTCACGCGCGCCCTTGCCGGCGAAGAATTCCTCCTGCAGCGGCGCGATCAGCTCCCATTGCCCTGCGCTGGTGTCCTGACCTTCGTCGATCAGGATGTGATCGAGGCCGCCATCGAGCTTGTAGAGCACCCATGGCGCAGCTTCCGAACGCTGCAGCAGCGCTTGCGCGTGCTCGATCAGGTCGTCGAAATCGAGCGCGCCAGAACGTGTTTTCGCCTCCGCATACGCGTCGTCCAGCTTCAGCGCGAGTGCGAGCGCGGCGATGGCGTCTTCGGCGCGCTCGATGGCGTTGAGCTTTGCGCGCGCCTCAGCGACATCGTCAGCGAATTGCCGCATGAACGGATCGAGCCAGGGGTGTTCGCCCTGCAAGCCGAGCGTAACGTGTTTCTTGCGCAGGTCGCCGCCCGTCGTGAGCGCGACGGCGAGGCAACCCTCCAGGACTTCGCGCGGACCCTTATCCGCGCACTCAAGCAGGACGCCGAGCCGCTCGGCCGCCTCCTGATCCTGTTTGCCTCCCGTCAGCAGAATCTCCGCAGCACGTCGAAGCGCCGGCCAATCCACCTTCTCGGCGAAGGCGTGCAGAAAGTCCTCCGCCGTTTGCGCCGCGCCGTGCCGGTCGCGCAGCGCGCGTACGGCGAAGAGTTCGCCCTGATGCTTCTGGGCAAATCGCCGGAATTCGGCCCGGCGCAGCGCGAGACGGTCGAGCAGGCCGTCGAGATGGTCGCTGTAAAGGCGCTTGGCGAAGCGCTTGAACGCATCGCGCGGCGCGTCCTCCGCCAAGGCCGCCTGGGCGCGTGCTTGCGCCAACAGCGAGGCGGCGCGCGCTTCGTCGGCGATGTCGAAGCCCGGCGGCACGCCGGCCTCGAGCGGAAATCGCGCGAGCAGACGTTCGCAGAACGCATGGATGGTTTGGATCTTGAGTCCGCCCGGCGTTTCGAGCGCCTGCGCGAACAGCGCCCGCGCGGCGCTGAGGTTCGCGTGAGCCGCGCCGAGTTTGTCCAACTGTTGCGCAAGCGTTGCGTCATCGGCGACGCACCACGCGCCCAGCCGTTCGAACAAGCGGCGCTGCATCTCGGCCGCGGCGGCCTTGGTGTAGGTGATGCAGAGGAAGGCCGAGGGTTTGGCGCCATCCAGCAGCAGCCGCGCAATGCGGTCGACCAGCACCTTTGTTTTGCCGGAGCCGGCGTTCGCGGTGACGAACACCGAATACGCAGGATCGGCGGCCTGGCCTTGAGCGCGCGTGGCTTCGGCGACAGGATCGAGGCTCATTCCTCACCCCGCTCGGCAACCCATTCCTTGCGCCGCGCGAGCAGATCGTACTCGTCGTACGGTTTCAGGAATTGCACGCGCGGCTTGGAATAGAAGGCCTGCTGTGGATCGGCGTACTTCGCGAGCAGCGCGCGCAAGTTCGCCAGCGCATTCTCGGCGGCGACCACCGGCCCGCCCTCGGCGTCAACCACCTGCGGCGCGGGCTTGGAGCCGCCGAACTGCCAGTAAACGAGTTCGGTCGGCGTCGCCTTCGGCACGCCCTCGATGCAGCCCGCCATCAGCATCGCCGCTTCCAGCAAGAGCTGCGGCGAGAGCCCGCTATTGACCTGCTCGTTGGTCGGCGGCTTGCCGGTCTTGAAGTCCAGGATCGCCGCGTGACCGGGCGCGATCTCGATGCGGTCGGCGATGCCGGTGAGCAGCACATCGCCCACCGGCAGCTTGCCGTATTTTTCGCGGTAGATGACGGCCTCGTGTGTGCGACGCTCCGCAAACCAGGCGATCAGCGCCTGCACCGACGCTAGCAGCCGCTCACGATCGGCGGCGCGGCGCTCCGGCGCGACGCCGTGCCAGCGGAGTTCTTCGTCCAGCAGGCGCGAAAGTTCGGCGGGATCGGCGCCGTCGCCAAAGCGTTCGATGGCGCGGTGTACCGCGGTGCCGCGCTCGGCCGGGCCTGCGGGCGCGCCGATTGGATCGAGGCAATCGAGCTTCAGGATACGGCGCGCGTACACTGCGTACGGATCGCGGATAAGCGTTTCCACTTGCGTGACGCTGATCTGCGTGAGGCGCTTGTCCGACGGCGGACGCGGCTCGACGCGCAGCGCCGGTTTCACCACCGCCGGCTCGTCAAGCGCCTTGGCCCAAGCGGCGTACTGATCCGCGCGCGCGAGCTCGACCTTCGCGCCCTGCGCCAGCGTCTTCAGCCGCCACAACCAGCGCGACGCCAGCGTCGGCGCGCCGTCGCGCCACAACGAACGCGAG
>JAEWNX010000385.1 GCA_023461135.1 Pseudomonadota bacterium | reverse complement strand
TATCGAACGCGCTCATCAAGCAAGGCGCGACGCTGATCGAAAGCGCGGAGGACGTCATCGCCGCCCTTGGAGACGGCCTAGCGCCGCTGCGCCCGAACTCGATCGGTCCGCTGTTCGACGGGCGCGCCGACGAACCAGCGCCCCCAGGACTGCCCGGCAAGATCGCCGCGCTCCTCTCGCCGACGCCGATCCACGTGAACGATCTCGCGCGCTTGCTCGAGGCGCCCGCAGGCGTGGTCGCCGCGGCGCTCACTGAACTGGAACTCAGCGGCCAGGCCGCGTCGCTGCCAGGCGGCTATGCAGCGTCCTCGGGCGCGGCGTTTCCCTGAAGCGCTTCGGACGCGGCGCGGCGCGCCTCATCTAAGGGCGTCGCCACCGCGTGGAGCCCCATGTCGCGCGCCATGGACGCCAGTTGTCCGGCGACGTCCCTTACATAGGCCGCGACGTCGCGCGGGGAGATATCGTCGAGGTTTTCCGAACTCAGCCTCATCAGCGTTCAACCCCGGCCACTATTGTAGGTTGTTCGTAACAGCCTACGGTTGCTTCCGCTAGGTCCATCCGTAAAGACCAAAGTCACGGATTCGCAAAGGAAAATTAGCGGGCCCGGGTCATAACGCCGGTCCCCTGCCCATTTCCGCGCGTTGACAGGACGGGGGTCGGCCCCCAGTTTCCGGCCCGCTTCGGTCCGGCTGGACCCACCGGAGAGCCCCCAGTTTCATGAACGTCGTCGTCGTCGAATCCCCGGCTAAGGCCAAGACAATCAACAAGTATTTGGGCTCGGACTACAAAGTCCTGGCCTCGTACGGCCATATCCGCGACCTGCCGCCGAAGGACGGGTCCGTGAAGCCGGACGAAGACTTCGCGATGGATTGGGAGATCGATCCTAAATCTCGCCAGCGCGTTAAGGACATCGCCGACGCGCTCAAGAACGCGGACAACCTGATCCTCGCCACCGACCCCGATCGCGAAGGCGAAGCCATTTCCTGGCATGTGCTCGAAGCGCTGAACCAGAAGAAGGCCCTCAAGGGTAAGAACGTCAAACGCGTCACCTTCAACGCGATCACCAAGCCCGCCGTGCAGGCCGCGATGGCCGCGCCACGCGACATCGACATGGAACTCGTCGACGCATATCTGGCGCGCCGCGCACTCGATTATCTCGTCGGTTTCGGCCTCTCGCCGGTGCTGTGGCGCAAGCTCCCGGGCTCGCGTTCGGCCGGGCGCGTCCAATCGGTGGCGCTCCGCATCATCGTCGACCGCGAAGTCGAGATCGAACGCTTCCGCCCACAGGAATACTGGAGTGTCGACGCGTCGCTCTCCACCATGCGCGGCGACATCTTCCCGGCGCGGCTCTCGGCGTTCGAAGGCAAGAAGCTAAAGCGCCTCGACATCCCGAACGAAGCGATGGCGCATGCCGCGCGCGATGCGGTGAAAAAGGGCGGCTTCAAGGTTAGCGCTGTTGAAGCGAAACCCACGAAGCGCAACCCGCCACCGCCGTTCACGACATCGACCATGCAGCAGGAAGCCGCGCGCAAACTCGGCTTCAACGCCTCGCGTACGATGCAAACCGCGCAGCGCCTCTACGAAGCGGGTCACATTACGTATATGCGGACGGACGGCGTCTCGATGGACGAAGGCGCGATCCGAGATCTGCGCAACGCGATCGGCAGCCAGTTCGGCAAGGACTACACGCCGGCCGAACCGCGCCGTTACACGTCCAAGGCCAAGAACGCGCAAGAAGCGCACGAAGCGATCCGGCCGACCGATCCCACGAACACGCCGAAATCGCTCAGTCTCGAAGGCGATCAAGCGCGGCTCTACGAACTTATCTGGAAGCGCGCCGTCGCATCGCAGATGGAGTCCGCCTCGATCGAACGCACCAGCGTCGATTTCACCGAGCCGACCGGCAAGGTGGAGCTGCGCGCCACGGGTCAAGTCATTCTCTTCGACGGCTTCCTGAAGCTCTACCAGGAAGGCCGCGACGACGAAGAGGACGAAGAAAATCGCCGCCTGCCGCAGCTGAAGCAAGGCGAGAGCGTCAACGTCCACGACGTCAAAGCCGATCAGCACTTCACCGAACCGCCGCCGCGTTATTCGGAAGCGTCGCTGGTCAAGAAGCTGGAAGAGCTCGGCATCGGCCGACCCTCCACGTACGCCGCGATCCTGGAGAAGCTGCGCGAGCGCAATTACGTCACGATGGATAAAAACCGCTTCATCCCCGATGACCGCGGCCGCATCGTCATTGCGTTCCTGGAAAACTTCTTTGCCAAGTACGTCGAATACGATTTCACCGCCGATCTCGAAGAGAAGCTCGATGAAGTCAGCGCCGGCGACCTCAATTGGAAGGCGCTGATGCGCGACTTCTGGAAAGATTTCAGCGGCGCCATCGCCGGCACGAGCGATCTCAGGATCACCGAAGTGCTCGACACGCTGAACGAAGTGATGGGCCCGCACATCTTCCCGGCAAAGGAAGACGGCTCCGATCCGCGCACGTGCCCGCTCTGCGGCGTCGGCCAGCTCTCGCTGCGCCACGGCAAGTACGGCGCGTTCGTCGGCTGCTCGAACTATAACGGCGACCCGCCGTGCAAATTCACGCGCCAGCTCGCGGGCGGCGAAGAGGCGGAAACGGCTATCCCGTCAGACGGCCTCTTCATCGGCGACGGCCCCAACGGCCCCATTCTTTTGAAGAACGGCCGCTTCGGCCCGTACTTTGAAACGCCGAACCCGGACGATCCGGACAAGCCGCGCCGTGCGAGCGTGCCGAAAGGCAAAGCGCCGGCGGACGTCGATCTTCCAACCGCGATCAAGTTGCTCTCGCTGCCGCGCACGGTCGGCATGCATCCGAGCGAGAATGAATTGATCGTCGCGAACATCGGCCGCTTTGGGCCGTACATCAAAATGGGCAATCTCTATGTGAACTTGCCCGACGCCGACGACGTGCACGAAATTCAGATGAATCGCGCCGTCGCGCTGATCGAAGAAAAGAAGGCCGGCGGCGCCAAAGGCCGCTTCGGCCGCGCCGCGCCCGCGCCGATCAAAGAACTCGGCGAAAGCCCGGTGACCGGCAAGCCGGTGCGCGTGCTCAACGGCCGCTACGGGCCGTACATCAATGACGGCGATACCAACGCCAACGTGCCGAAGGACAAGAAGCCGGAGGACGTAACGTTCGACGAAGCGCTCTCTCTCCTAGCGGCGCGTGCTGAGGCGGGCGGCGGGAAGAAGAGAAAGAAAGCGCCGGCGAAGAAAGCTTCCGCTGAGAAGAAAGAAGCCGCGCCGAAGAAAGCGGTCGCGAAGAAGGCGCCTGCGAAAGCCGCTAAGAAAGCCGCGCCTAAGAAAACCGCGAAGGCTTGATGCCAATGCGTTCCCTCTCCCCTCGATGGGAGAAGGTGGCCCGTAGGGCCGGATGAGGGGGCGGCAGAGGTGAGCACGCTCATTCCTCGCCGACACCCAGCGCTTCCAGTTCACCCGGCAGGGCTGCGGCCCATTGGGTGATGTTGCCGGCGCCGAGGCAGACGACGTAGTCGCCAGGGCCCGCGAGCTCGGCCACCATGCCCGCGAGGTCCTCGGAGGCCTGCAGCGGCAGCGCATGTCGACTGTG